>JAMWCB010000094.1 GCA_023819605.1 Candidatus Omnitrophota bacterium | reverse complement strand
GACCGCCGGCAAACTGTCCGGCGTGTACAAAAATAGATACGGCTGCTCCGCATAAATAATTTCATGCACGCGATGGTACATCTGTTTGCGTTTTTCCTGATCGAATTCCTGGCGGGCGGCCTCCAGTAACCGATCGACGTCGGCGTTGCTATAGCCGACAAAATTGAACTCCCCCTCGCGCGTTTTGCTGGAATGCCATATATCGTACACATCCGGATCCAGCGACAGAGACCAGCCGAGCAAGATAGCTTCGAATTTCCGCTTATTTAGGAATTCGTTGATAAACGCGCTCCACTCGATCACCTTAATTTTCACCTGCATACCGATACCGCCGAGGCGCCGCTGCATAATCTCCGCCGCCTGTTTGCGTTCGTCATTGCCCTGATTGGTGACGATCGTAAACGCGAACGGCCGGCCGTCTTTTTCCAGCACGCCCTGCGGATTCTGCCGCCAACCGGCGGCGGCAAGCAATTCCAGCGCTTTCCGCGGATCATACGCGGCCGCGGCCACCGTTGGGTTATACGCCCAGGAACGCGGCGGAAACGGACCGGTACATACGCTGCCTAAACCCTGCAATACGCCGCCGATCAACTCCTGCTTGTCCACCGCGCAATTAATTGCCTGGCGCACCCGCACGTCCTGAAATTTTTCATCCTGCAGATTGAACCCCACATACGTATAAAAAAATCCCTGATAGCGGAATTTTTGATATTCCCGCCGAAAAAACGGCGTTTCCGTTTGCCGCGCATACTGCAAACTGGAAAGCCCCATCATATCGATACCGCGGCCTTCCAATTCTAAAAACATCGTCGCCGGATCAGGAATAATCCGGTAGTAATACCGATTTAAATACGGACGGCCTTCAAAGTAATCCGGATTGGCTTCCAGGACAATCAACTCCTGCGTCTTCCAACTTTTAAATTTATACGGCCCGGTGCCGATCGGCTGCCGGGCGCGGCGGGTAAAATTTAAATCTTCGTGCTCCAAAATATGCCGCGGCAGAATATTCATTCCCCAACTGGCCAACGCCGGCACAAACGGTTCTTTATACGCAATGCGCAGCGTATACGGATCGAGCACGGAAAAACTCCGCACCTTCTCGAAATCACCGCTGTAGGGCGTGCGCACATTCGGATCAATCAACTTCCGATAGGTGAATTCGACATCCGCGGCCGTAAACGGGGCGCCGTCATGCCAGCGGACATTCCGTCGCAAATAAAAAATAATCGTCAGCCCGCCGTCGAGAATTTCCCACCGCTGCGCCAAATCGCCGACTAAATTCAAATCCTTATCGTATTTCACCAATCCGTTGTACAACAAATTACAGATTTGACCGGACGCGCTGTCCGAGGCTAACAGCGGCAAAAGGGTCCGCGCGTCTCCAATGCCCGCCTCAACGATGGCATCGCCATAACTCGGAGCATCGGATATAATCGCCGCATCGTCAAGCGGCGGCGATTCAGTCCGGCATCCGCTCAGCGCGACACAACCGCTCAGCAACGCCGCAAGCGCGCAGCGAAAAAAAACTAAGCCGGATATTTCACCAGGAAGGTGAAATATGCGGGCTAAAAAAAAAATTATACGTGTGCCGCGGCGAGAACGAACCCATAGAAAAAGGGGATGATCGAATGCGCGGCGAAGAATTCCCCGGCAGGAAAACCGCGCATCGCCGCTGCGCGCAGACAAGGATAAAACCGGTGGTGATGCCGCTGGTGATTGGCGCATCGAAATTCCATTCCTCCGGAACGGCGGAACGGATAGGCTGCCGCGCCGCCGCTGCCGTTATGCGTTTCGCGCGGCTCTCACTGCGCCGCCGGAGCCGGCGCAGCCTGTTCCGCGGCAGCCGGTGATGACGGCGCTGCCGGCACAGCTTTATCTTCCAAACGCGGCTGCGGCACGGAAGATGCCGGCGATTCTGCCGCGGTATCCGCGGACGCGGCCGCCGGCTCTTTTTTCTGGGTCATATCTTTCAATTTCTCTTCCATCTGCTTTCGGAACAGTTCCCGCTGCATCACCGAGGCGCCGCTGCCGCGCGACATAATCGCCAGGCTCAAGCAGGTCAGCATAAAAACAACCGCCGCAACGGTCGTCGCTTTCGTCAAAAAAGTTCCTGTCCGCGTGCCGAAAATCGTGGTTTGGCTGGAACCGCCGCCAAATACATCCGACAGGCCTTCGCCCTTACTGCTCTGAATCAAAATGATAAAAATTAAAAAAAGCGATACCAACACGTGAATCGTTAACACCAATGCGTACATGTATTCCTCCTGCTCTCCCGGGTGAGAAAAAACGCGTCATGTTTCGGTTACTTTCGGCGTGCCGGCGCGCGCCGCCGACACTTGTCGCAGCGCTTGCGCGCGAATGCGTTCATAGACAAATTTAAACGGCCGGCCGGTTTTCCGGGCAATCTGCCTGCACTGCTCATATTCCGGAGAAACGGTCATCACCGTACCGTCGTACGTGCCGATTTTGACGTCCACAATTATCCCATAATCACTTTTTAGTTTCAAGATTTTTCTCTCCAGCACCGTGCGGGACACCTCCTGCGCGCGAATGCCCAGCGTCGGCGTTTCCTGAAAAATAATCTCCTGAAGCGCCGCGGCCGTATGCCGCGCAGCCTGCACCTGCAAGACCACCCCTTGCCTCATTTTCTTCATCAACGCCGGCACCAGGCAAACGTCAAGCGCGCCGGCCGCGTACAAACGCTCAAATAAAATTTCCGTATACAACGGGGACATATCGTCGATATTTGTCTCTAAAACAACTATCCGCTCCCCCGCCGCAGCGCGCGGCATTTTCCCGATCATCAACCGCAATACGTTGGGCGATCCCGGCTGCTCCAGGCTCCCGGCGCCATAGCCTATCTTTTCGACACACAGCGCACAAACGCCGGATATTTCTTCGGTCAATCCCGCCAACAATGCCGCGCCGGTCGGCGTGACTGTTTCGTGCCAAATATCCGGCGCAAAACGCACCGTTCGTTTTTTCAACAGCTCCACGGCTGCCGGCGCCGGCAGCGGAAACGTTTCCTCGCCGCAGACGACCGATCCGGTGCCCACGGTCACCGGCGCCGCATATATCTTATACAATCCCAGCATTTCCACGGCCGCCACGCTGCCGACCACATCCGCGAGCGTGTCCATCTCTCCCAACTGATGGAAATGCACCGCGGAAAGTGGTTTGCGATGCGCGCGCGCCTCTGCGCCGGCAAGCAGCCGAATAATCCGGATACTTTTTTCTTTCACCGTTGCGGCAAGCCGGCTCGCGTCAAGCACGCGATACAATTCTTCCGGACAGTGAAAATGCCGCCGGCTGCCGCCGGCAACCGCAACCTGCATTCCCCGGATATGGCCCCGCTGGGTTAACTTCGCGCGCAGGAGTATCTTCCCGACGCCCAGTTTTAACAATTCCGCCTGCAGGGCATGGCGGGAAACCCCGCAGTCGATACATGCCGCTAAAAACATATCGCCGCTGATCCCGGCGGCGCAGTCAAGGTAAGCGTAACGGTTCTGTTCGCTCATATCCCGCGTGCCTGCGTGTTAATCAAATGCGCTAAATAGCCGGCGCCAAACCCGTTATCGATATTGACCGTACAAACGCCCGGCGAACAGCTGTTCAACATGGTCAACAAAGGCGCCAGGCCGGAAAAATGCGCGCCATAACCGACACTGGTCGGAACGCCGATCACCGGTTTTGCCGTCAGACCGCTGACCACGCTGGCTAAAGCTCCTTCCATACCGGCGACCACAACCAGCACGTGCGCCGCGGCCAAGCTCTGACCATGATCGAGCAGGCGATGCACGCCGGCTACCCCGACGTCAAACAGGCGCTCCACCCGGCTGCCCATAATTTCCGCCGTGGCCGCCGCCTCTTCCGCTACCGGGATATCGCCGGTTCCGGCGCTGATCACCAAAACGCGCCCCAGCGGCTTCGCCGGCTTGCCCTGCGCAACGACGATCAGCCGTCCGTTCCGGTTATACTCCGCCTGCGGGGCCATTGCCCGGATGCAATCGAAAACCGCCTGGCCGGCGCGGGTCAACAAGACCGTTTGCTTATGCGCCAGCAGACAAGCGGCAATCTTTTCAATCTGCGCCAGGGTCTTTCCCGGACAGTAAATGACTTCCGGAAATCCCCGGCGTTTCAATCTGCCGACATCGACACGCGCGGCGCACAGATCATCGCTGAACACCGGCTGATGACGATGCCGCGCATCCGGTTTCTGTTTTTTCCGTCCTGCCATCGCTCACCTGCTCAGTTTAGTCCGGATATTTCATCACTCGTCTCCAGACGAGTGATGAAATATCCGGGTTAGCCCGGCATATCGATACATGCGGCAACCGATCCCGCGGCAGATAGCCTGCCCCGGCCACATCCCCGTTAAAAAAAAGGGAAATTATAAAAATAAGGTCTGATTGCGTTCGGAACCGATGGAAACGATCTGCATGCGCGTCCGTACCAATTCTTCAAGGCGGCGCAGATAACGACGGGCATTCGGCGGCAGGTCATCGAAACTGCGCACCGCGGCGGTTGATTGCATCCAACCCGGCATTTCTTCATACACCGGTTTTGCGTTCCACAACGCGTCCAAATCGGCCGGAAACTGTTCATAACGCCGTCCGCGGTACTTATAGGCAACGCATATTTTCAACGTCTGAAGATGGTCCAATACATCCAATTTCGTCACGGCGATACTGTCTAAGCCGTTGACCGCCGCTGCCTGGCGGACAAGCACTGCGTCAAACCAACCGCACCGCCGCGGACGGCCGGTGGTCGCGCCGAATTCTTTCCCGCGCCGGCGCACCTCGTCCATCAGGCGCGGGGGAAACTCGGTCGGAAAAGGTCCTTCACCGACGCGCGTGGTGTAGGCCTTCACTACACCGATCACCGTTCCGATTCGCGTCGGTCCGACCCCGCTGCCGACGCAGGCGCCGCCGGCGGTAGCATTACTGGAAGTTACAAACGGATACGTTCCATGGTCAATATCCAAAAAAGTCCCCTGCGCGCCTTCAAACAGAATGCGTTTACCCGCCGCCACCGCCTGGTTCAAAACCGCCGTGCAATCACAGAGAAACGGTTTAATCTTCCGCCCGTACCGCAGATACCGGGCGTAGAGATCCGCAAACGAAAACTCGGGATGACGAAAAACCTTGCGAAAGATGGCATTTTTTTCTTCCAGATTCGTTTCCAGCTTTTCTTTCAAAACGCGCCGGTTTAATAAATCGGCCATGCGAATCCCCATGCGGGCGAATTTATCCGTATAACAAGGCCCGATGCCGCGGCCGGTCGTTCCGATCTTGGTTTTGCGGAAATGTTCTTCGCGCAGCTTATCCAGGATTTTATGGTAGGGAAAGATAACGTGCGCCTGCTCGCTGATCAACAGGTTTCCATTGATGGAAATCCCCTTTTTTTCCACATAGGCCATTTCCTTGAGCAACGCTTCCGGGTCGATAACCACGCCGTTGCCGATGACGCAGATTTTTTCCTTATGCAGGATGCCGGACGGAATCAGGTGAAGAATTATTTCTTCCGAGCCGACCACCACCGTATGCCCGGCATTATTACCGCCCTGGTAACGCACGACATAGTCGGCGTCCTTGGCCAGAACATCGATAATTTTCCCTTTTCCTTCGTCTCCCCACTGCGCGCCGACGAGAACCGTCGTCGGCATGGATGGCGAATTATTTTTTCTCAAACTCGTTCACTTTCTCCCGCGCTTTCGCCGTCCAGGGGTCGTTCGGGTCTCCTAACTGCGCCCGTTGCTTCCAATGAAAATGCGCTTTGTTGTAATCCTGGGTTTTTTCATAGAGCAGGGCCAGATTGCTGTGCGCGCGGATATACCGCGGGTCGATTTTCAACGCCTCCAAATATGCCGTTTTCGCCTTATCGTTAAAGCCTTTCTGTTCGTATAAAATTCCCAGGTCATTGTGAACCGTGGCAAACTGAGGATCTTTCATTAACGCCTGCTGGTAATATTTCATCGCCGCGTCGTAGTCGCCCTGGCGCTGCATTTCCAGGCCGGCATTGCGCAGTTCCAGCGCCGATTGAATGACCTGGCGCTGCGCCGTTTTCGTTTCTTCCGCTGCGGTAACCGTCGATTCTACCGCGCGGCGCGAGCGTTTCTTCTGCGCGTGCTGGGCGCGGACTTCTTTTTGCCGCGACTGTTTTTCCTTCTCCGCTGCGGCTTTTTTCAACGCTTCCGCCTCGCTGCGCGCCTTATCCTCGCGTTCCGCAGCCAATTTCCGCGACAACTCCTCTTGCTGGGCCTTCCGCTGCTCTTCCAACTGCTGCTGTTTTTTTTCTTCTTCTAACGCTTGCAGCAAACTGCTGTCGATCGCCGCCAGGGATTTCTTCAACTCTTCTTCCGCCAGCTCCAACTCGTATTGCCGATATGCCGCTTCCGCTTGTTCGACTTCCTGTTTCGCGGCAGCCGCCGCGGCGGTCGCGGCCCTCAACAGCTCCTCCTGGTCCTGCGCGCGCTGCTTTTCCACGGCAAGCTGCGCGGACAACCGTTGTTCGGTTGCCGCGGCATTGGCCACGGCGGCTTTTATCTTCGCCTCGTCTTCCGCAAGCGCGGTCAGTTTTTGCTTTACGCGTTCAGCCGCGGCAATCGCGTCTTCCATATTTTTTTTCGCCGCTTCATATTCTTTTTGTTTTGCCGCGATAATTTCATCGGTTAACCCTTTTTGCAGCGCCACAGTCAGGTCATTTTTCGCCGCGGAGTAATTCATCCACGCCGTGTTCGCCGCTTCTTTCGCCGCCCCCATATCCTGTCCGCCTTTTTCCAACGCGGCGCGCGCTTTTTCCTGATTCCCCTTCGCGTCGAGCATCGTCGCCTGGAACTGCAGCAGTTCCTGTTCCGCGGCGGCTAACCTGCCCCGGCTATCTTGCACCTGCCCTCGCGCCTGCTCCACCGCTGCATCACGCTGTTGTTTGCGCGCCTGCGCGGCAGCCAAATCGCGTTCGGCATCGGATGCGTATTTCTTCTGATCCCGTTTTTGTTCCGCTTTCGCCGGAGCCTTTTCGGATTTTTTTTCGGCAGTCCGCCGGGTTTTGCGTTGTTCTTTGGTCGCCAACGCTTCTTTTTTCTTCTCTGCCGCCTTTGCTTGTGAATCGCCGCTCACGGCAAGCCGTTTAGACTTACGCGCTTTTTTTTCCGCCACGGCGGATTTCTTTTCCGGCGCAGGCTTTTTCAATTCCGGGACATCCGCCGTAAGCGCCGGAAGCGCGGGAACGGAAACCACGGCTTCCTGCTCGGGAACCGGCATCGGTAACACCGGCGACGGCTTCGCCGGGGATTTTTCCGCCGCGGCCGGCGCGGATGCGACCGGCACAGGCGCTATTTCCGGCGCTGCCGCCGGGACAGACTCCTTCTTTTCCGGGACAACGGCTTTTGCCGCTTTGCCCGGTTTGGAAACGACCAGCACCGCCGTGCTCAAACCCTGCGTAAAATCATACCGCCGGGTTTCATCCAAATCGATGATTAAAAAATCAATGGCGTAATACGCCTTGCCCAACTCCGCGCTTTCCCGCGTTCCGCGCACCACACGGATCTGGCGCACGCCGCCCTGATTGATCATCATCACTTCTTCCGAACGGTTGGAAAAAATTTCACCCATGAAATCGACGACGATTTGCGGCGGCGAGGCTAAATCATAACATTCAATCGGGATAGAACGGTTGGTCGTAAACAGAAGCTGAACCGCTGCGTCATCTTCTTTAACCTGAATATCCGTTAAGATGACGGATGTTTGTGCCGCGGCCGCCAACGGCGCAATCATCGACGCGCCGATTGCGCAAAAGAATAGTACCGGCACCACCCCACACATGCTTCTTTTCATGCATCCTCCTTTAGCCGTTTCTCCCCGCTTTCCGCTATCCCCCGGCGAGCGCGCGCATTACGGTGTTTTAATCGATTCTTCCACATTTTTCTTGATTTTCTCATATTCATCTTTCGCGCGCTGTTGCGACTGCTCGATTTTAAATTTTTCCGCAACCGCCGCTTCCATTTCTCTGTCTAACTGTTCGAACCGCCGCGTCAGTTCGGTCAACTCGCCGGCTTTGCCCTTCAGCGCATCTTGGACATCGACCAGCTTATTCTGCGCAGTTTTTGTCTGTGTTTGAATATGCTCAATGCTGGCAACCAACGCTTCTTTTTCTTTCACCGCGACAGCCAGTTCCCGGCGTAATTTTTCAATCTTTAAATTCAACTCGTCGATGGTATTGGCCAGGGTGTTTTTCTTTTTCGTCTGTTCTTCGTACTGCGCGGTCAAGCGTGTATTTTCATCGCTGATCGTCTGCAACTGCGCTTCCAGGCTTTTCCGATCGGCCTGCACGCTTTCCAACTGCGACTTGATTGTTTTTACCTGCCCATCCAGGCTGTCCACTGCGGCTTTCGCGCTCTCGAACTGTTTATTCAGCGTGTCCAACTGCGCCTTGGCTTTTACATACGCGTCGCGCTTGGCGATCAAATCATCCGCGCGCTGGCCCAATGCCTGCCGCCGTTTTATTTCATCATCCAGAATATTTTTTAATTGATCAAGTTTGGCCAAAATTTCTTTTATTTTATCTTCCAGTTCACTCTTGCGTCCCTGCGACAGATTCAATTCCTGCTGCATGCGGGTCAACTGCTGCGTCAGTTCATCGATACGCACCGACGCCTGCTCTTTCTCCGCGATCGTCTCCTGCACGATCCGATCAATCATCATCTGCTCGGCGGCAGAGCGTCCGCTCCCCCCTGTGTCGCTGACTCTCACCCGGCGCGCCGGCTTTTCTTCAAGACCTGCCGCCGCGGCTTTGCGTTTGCGCGCTGGTTGTTCCGAACCAACCGCCGCACGCAGGCTGTCCTGCGCCGCCGGTTTTACTTTTTTAACTTTTTTCTCTCTTGGCCCATTGTCCGGAGCAGGTTCTTTCCGGACTTTCCGGACTTGTTTACCCGCCGGGGAAACCGGCGCGGCGTTGACCGAAGCAATCGTTACCGCCGCCGGCGCGACAGCCTCTTTTTTCGGCTCTATCGGATCCGGCGCCTTTGCCTGGCTGACCACGATCGGCGGCGTCAATTCCACCGCCTTTGCCGGTTCTACGGCCGCGGCCATAGACGGGGCGCCGATTTTCAAATCAATCACCGCCTGGCTCTGCGTCACCACGTAGTCCGCGGCTGCCATTAAGTTTATCGCTAAAAAATCCAACGCGTACAATTCTTCGCCGTCAATCTGCACGGACTTGTCGTCGCCTTTGACCAGGCTGACTTTTTCCACCGGCGGTTTATTGACATCGATAAACACCGGCAGTTTCGTATACACCGTCCCCATAAAATCAAGGACAATGTAATTCGCGCCCAGCTCGTCGCTCTTGAATGTTTCAATTTGCACCGGCTGGTTGGCGGTAACGGAAATCTTTACCGCTTCTCCGGCGGTATCCAAGGCGATATCCTTAATCACCACCGTCCCCGCTGCCTCCGCCGCGACAGAAAAAGCGAACAACCACGCGCACATCGAGAGTCCGAAAAAAATCCGTTTCATACCCCCTCCCCCTTTTATCTTCCGAATCCATTCACCCCAAACGTCACTGTTTGATCTATTACAAACGTATCATCTTGACATCAACGATACTATCACATTTTTTAATATTTTCCAGTACCTCCTCGGATATTTCGCTATCGACATTCATCACAATTATCGCATTTCCGCCGGGAGCGGTTCTGCCAAAATTCATCGCCGCGATATTAACGTTGTTGTTCCCCAAAATCGTCCCGATTTGTCCGACAATACCCGCTTTATCCAGAGCATAGGTCACCAGAAGCGTGCCTTCGGGAATCGCATCGATATAAAAATCATTAATCCGGACAATCCGGGGTTTATTCCGCGTAACTAATGTCCCGCATACGACGGTTTTCTCTTTGTACGTC
>JAMWCB010000093.1 GCA_023819605.1 Candidatus Omnitrophota bacterium | reverse complement strand
ATCTGAGATAAACGCGTCGTTGATATTCTCGCGCAACGGGCGTAGTTCATATAGAATCCCCATCAACAAGCGAACAAACGCATCTTCGCGATACACATTTTTTTGACCCGGCGCGTACTGCGCATTGATCGCGTTGAGCGTCGAGTCGACATCGCGGGCTTCAACCAGAGCTTCATCGTATTTTCCGAGCAAAGCGTAATTGAGCGCCTGGAAAATATTAATCGTTACCAGTTCAAAATCCTCGCCGCGATACGGCGCCGTCGCGTCATTCCATATCCACGTCGAGGCGATCGCACTGACGGACTTCGTATAGAGCGCATCGTATTCCCGGCGGGCCTGCGCAAACGCTTCGATACTTTTCTCATAATCTCCTTTATAGTGCAGCACGGTTCCCCGCTCGAACCAGTACAACAATTGATTTTTACGACCGTACGCGCTCGGGTTATCGGTTAATGCCGATAAGGCCGCGGCATACTCGCCGGTATTGACGCCGCGCGATACCAGGGGCTGCGGTTTCGGAATCGTACTGCAGCCGCCGAGTAAAAAAACAGCGAGCGCGAAAACCGCTGCTCGCTGTTTCATGCCGCCGTGCGCTGCGGCGCGTGATTTCACGCTACGCCCGGCCAGCGCAACCGCGAGGAACCGCTGCCGATCGAGTATCGTTTTCCGATCCATGGATCCGGCCCGTCGCATAGCCGGCGCTTATAAGCCAAACGCGCTGCGTTTTACGTATTTTTTGATTTCTTTTTTCCCGAGCCACACTTTTTCGTTGGATTTCAAATCAACCAACTCCAAAGTAACTTGATAGAGCATCACATATTTTCCTTTAATTTCATCTTTCACCGAATTGACGGTGCCCTGGAGCATAAAATCCGCGCCGGTTTCATGCCCGAACGCTTTCACTGTTTCCTGTTCGGTGAGGCCGACCTGTTGATTCTGGCGCTCTTCCCGTACTTCTTCGCGTTCCTGTTTACTCGCCACAACCTTAACTAAATTGGAATTGATCAGGCTCTGCTCAAGATCTTTAGTAAAAAGCTGCGCGTTGATATGTTCATGGCTGCGGTTAACCACCGTCCCGACAATAACCACCGGCTCGCGCTGCGCGCGTTCACTGAAACGGTTGATCCACGGGCGATTCATACAATCTTTAATCATCTCTTCGGCGACCAGGCGGGAATCAGTATCGTTCCATACCCCGCTGAGATCAATCGTTTGTTCGACGGACGTTCGTTTGACGACCGGCTTGCCGCACCCGCCGATACACACACCTAACACACCAAGAACGCACAATCCTACGATCGTCTTATTCATTGATTTCCTCCTTTTTTCCGGCATGATCTACGCTTACTCGCCGATTATTTTTACCAGGACGCGCTTGCGCCGGTTACCGTCGAATTCACCGTAAAATATTTGTTCCCAGGGGCCGAAATCCAATGCGCCGTCGGTAATTGCGACCACCACTTCCCGCCCCATGATCGAACGCTTCAAATGCGCGTCGGCATTATCCTCGCCGCGATTGTGCCGATACTGCGCCACCGGCTCATGCGGCGCAAGCTTTTCCAGCCAGCTGTCCAAATCTGCATGCAAACCGGATTCATCGTCGTTGATAAACACGCTGGCGGTAATATGCATCGCGTTGACTAAGCATAAACCTTCGCGCACGCCGCTCTTCTGCACCGCTGCGGCAATCGTCTGCGTTATATTCACGAACCCGCGGCGCGCGGGTACGGTGAACCATAAATATTCGGTAAGCGTTTTCATCGGCGTCAGGATGCCGCCAATTTTTGCTTCAACTCCGACAAACTCGCCCAATGCTTGCGCTCGTCGCCGACAATACTGTCAATCAACTCGCTCTTCACCGTAGCCGCGGCATAATGGGCGATATGAGTATAAAAGAGAATCATATCCATTTCCAATTCAATGAACCGGGTCAAAGCGCCGCAGACGTCCTGCCCATCGAGATGCTCGGCTATTTTATCCAAAACCAGCACCATCCGCGCCGCAATACCGTCCATAAACCGCTGCGATTCCGGAACCTGCTTCAACGGGCTCTCCGGCAGACTCGCCGGGCAGATCATCTCTTGCATGGCCCGCAGATGATGCTCTTCCGTCTGTAAAATACCTTCCACGGTTCGGCGTATCTGTTCATCCGTCGTCATTTCCCGCATACGGCGGTATAATTCGACCGCCCGCTCTTCGATGCGCACAGCCAGCTCGTTAAATTTACACATCCGGTAACCTTTCTTTGCCGGAACACAGTTCCGCACAGTTATGCGCGGTCATCGATCGGAACATATTTTTTATTAAACTGGCCGACATAGAGCGCGCGCGGGCGGAAGATCCGGTTGTTGAGCAAATATTCCTGAACGCGCGCGGTCCAGCCGGCGACGCGGCTGACCGCAAAGAGCGTCGTAAACAATTCCGCGGAAATCGACATGCTGTGATAGACGATCCCGGAATAAAAATCAACATTGGGAAAAATCTTCTTTGCGCTGCCCAGTTTCGCAACGACCAACTTCTCTAATTTCTTCGCCGTCTCATACATGCCCCGCGATTCGGCGTTATTCCGCGACATAAAATCGGCCAACGGATCCAAAACGCGCGCCCGCGGGTCATACGCCTTATAAACACGGTGGCCAAATCCCATAATTTTTTGTTTTTTCTCTACCGCGTCGGCGAACCATGCGTCAACCTTGCCGGCACCGCCGATTTCCCGCAGCATTTCAATCACTTTTTCATTGGCGCCGCCATGCAACGGGCCGGTCAGCGCGGCAATGCCGGAACCAATCGATAAATAGAGATCGGACAACGTCGAAGCGACGACCATCGACGCGAAGGTGCTCGCGTTCATGCCGTGATCGGCATGTAAAATGAGCGAAACGTCCATAATCCGCTCTTCCAGCGGCGTGGGTTTTTTCCCGGTCATCATATAGAGCAGATTGCCGCTATGGCTTAATTCCGGATCAGGAGCCACCGGGGAAAGGCCGCGGCGCATGCGGGCAATGCTCGCCGTTAACGCGCAGACGCCGGCAATCAAATGATAACAAGCTTCGATGCCGGAAGGGTTCCAGGGTGACGCCGGAGCAGCGTCATTTTTCATAAATTCGTAAATCGCGCGCTCTTCGCCGCGGGGTTTGGTTTCCATCGCGATCGAATCTTCGTCGGAACTGATCAATTTCGATCCGCTGCCGTAAGACTGCAAGCCGACCTTATCGACCGTGGTAAATTCCTGGCGCATCAAACTCGTGCCGAAGCGCAACGCCGCCATCGGCGTCATCTCCTCAATCGGAAAATGCGTCAATAAGCGCAGCGTCTTGGGCATGTGAAAATATTGAAATATTTTTTTCTTATATTCTTTGAGCTGCCCGTCGGTCGGCATCGCCCCGTGCACCAGTAAATAGCTCACTTCCTCGTAATTCGAATAGGCGCACAAATCGAAAATATCGTACCCGCGGTATACTAACCATCCTTTTGACCCGTTGACATAGCCGATTTCCGTCTCACAGGCGATCGCCCCTTCCAATCCCGGGCCGACAATGCATTCAATCGGCCATTTCGCGCGCTTGGTCAACTCCGGCTCCGGTTCGGCATCGGTTTCTTGCCTGGCCAATTTGGCTGCGTCAAGAATAATTCTCGTAATTTCTTTTGTCTGCTCGTGCATAGCGTCTCCCGTTCAATAAACCGCGTATTCGTTGACCTGGAATTTCAGCCTCTTCATCCATACTAATTTTAGAATTTTACTATACAATAGCATTTTCAAAAAGTCAATCAAAGCCCGCAAAATAGCAAGCCCGTTGGATATCGTCCAACGGGCCTGCCCTTCGTTCGCGCGGCGAAGCGATCAATACATGCCGCCCATGCCGCCGCCCATACCGCCACCAGCCGGCATCGGCGGAGTTTTTTCTTCTTCCTTAATATCGGTAATCAACGTTTCCGTGGTCAGCAGCAACCCGGCGATACTGGAAGCGTTTTCCAGGGCCGTGCGGGTTACTTTCGCCGGATCGACGATCCCGGCGTCAATCATGTCCACGTACTCATTTTTGCTCGCGTCGAAGCCGACATTGCCTTTTTCGTTCATCACGCGTTGCACAACCACCGAACCTTCCAACCCGGCGTTTTCCGCGATCTGACGCAGCGGGGCTAACAGCGCTTTACGCACGATTTCCACGCCGATCTGCTCTTCGGCGTCAAGTTTTAAGGATTTCAACGCCTCTAAAGAACGAATCAACGCCACGCCGCCGCCGGGAACTATGCCTTCTTCCACCGCAGCTCTGGTCGCGTGCAGTGCATCTTCAACACGCGCTTTCTTTTCTTTCATTTCCGTTTCCGTCGCCGCGCCGACATTGATTACCGCCACGCCGCCGGCGAGTTTCGCCAAACGTTCCTGCAGTTTCTCGCGGTCATAATCGGAATCGGTTTCCTCGATCTGCTTTCGGATCTGAGCGACGCGGCCTTTGATATCGCTTTCTTTACCCACGCCTTCGACGACGGTGGTATTTTCCTTAGTAATGCGCACTTTTTTCGCACGGCCTAAGTAATTCAAATCGATATTTTCTAATTTCAGTCCCAACTCTTCGGTTATCGCCTTGCCACCGGTAAGAATCGCGATATCTTCCAACATGGCTTTTCTTCTGTCGCCGTAGCCCGGCGCCTTAACCGCGCAGCAATTTAACGTGCCGCGGATGCGGTTAACGACCAACGTCGCCAGCGCTTCGCCTTCCACGTCCTCAGCGATGATCAAGATCGGCTTGCCGGCGCGTGCCGTCTTTTCCAGAAGCGGCAATAAATCTTTCAGCGCGGAAATCTTTTTCTCATGGATCAGGATATACGGGTCTTCCAAAAGAACTTCCATCCGTTCCGTATCCGTCACGAAATAGGGCGAGAGATATCCCTGATCGAACTGCATCCCTTCGACCACATCCAAGGATGTGCTCATCGATTTCGCTTCTTCTACAGTAATCACGCCGTCTTTGCCGACTTTTTCCATCGCCTCGGCAATCAAATCGCCGATATTCGCATCGCTGTTCGCCGCGATCGTCGCAACCTGAGCGATTTCTTTGATATTATCTTTAATCGGCTTGGCGAGATTTTTCAATTTTTTCACTACCGTCTCGACCGCCACATCGATGCCGCGTTTCAGGGACATCGGGTTGGCGCCGGCGGTAACATTTTTCAATCCTTCGCGATAAATCGATTCCGCCAAAACCGTCGCGGTCGTCGTGCCGTCGCCGGCCACGTCGCTGGTCTTCGAAGCGACTTCCTTTACCAGTTCCGCGCCGAGATTTTCATACGGATCCTGCAATTCGATTTCTTTAGCCACGGTCACGCCATCTTTGGTAATCGTCGGTGAGCCGAACTTCTTATCGAGAACTACATTGCGGCCTTTTGGCCCCAGAGTAACCTTTACCGCGCGGGACAACTGCTCCACGCCGACTAAAACTTTGCGGCGCGCTTCGTCGCTGAACAACAATTGTTTTGCCATATCTTCGTCCTCCTTAATTTACAAATTAGCCGATAATCGCCAAAATATCTTCTTCGCGTAAAATCAAATATTCGTCGCCCTCTTTAGTTGTTACCTGCGTGCCGGAATATTTACCGAACAAAACTTTATCGCCCGCTTTGACTTCCGGAGCCTTTACCGTGCCGTTTTCCAAAACTTTCCCCTTGCCTACCGCAACGATTTCCGCCTCCTGCGGCTTCTCTTTTGCCGTATCCGGCAATAAAATACCACCCTTGGTTTTTTCCTCAGCCTCGAGGACTTTCACCAATACCCGATCACCTAACGGTTTAATTTTCGCTGCCATATCCGCACCTCCTCTGTTTTATCAGCACTCACTGGCGATGAGTGCTAAATTATGTATGCTCAATTTAACACAGTCAAAAATAGATTGCAAGAAAAATTTTACAATTTTATTTCCGCCGGAAATTTATCCACGCATCTTTGAAAACCCCGGCCTATAGGCCGGGGTTGAAACCGGAATTTCGGGATTCCGCTCAGATACCCCGGGCTTTAGCCCGGGCGAGCTTCATTGTCGCAAGGCGTGTTTTTTCAATACCTTGCAGAGTCAAATTATTATTAAATATTTGAATTGTCTGCGAACGTCTTTGCAAAAACCGCGCATGTCCACCAGTGGCGATAACGGTCGCGCGCGTCAAGCGCAGTTCTTTTAGTAAGGCACCGACCAGTCCATCCACGAGAAATACGAACCCGTTGCCGATACCGCTGGCAATACCCTGCGCGGTCGATCTTCCGGTTACGCGGGCGACGGAACGCACGGCCACCCGCGGCAATAACGCAGCGCGTTCGGTCAACGCGCGCGCGCACGTTTCCATGCCCGGAAAAATAATCCCGCCTATAAATTCACCCTGCGCCGATACCGCATCGATCGTCAGTGCCGTGCCGGCGTCAATAATGATAGCCGGTAACGCGTATAAAAATTTTGCCGCCACGGCATTTGCCAGGCGATCCTTACCCAAAGATTCCGGCGGGCGATAGTTATTTTTTAACGGTACCGGGATCTCTATCCCGAAACGGTTTACCGGAACGCCGGCAAACAACCTGCGGCACACTGCCATTACCAATTTTTCCGCCTTCGGCGCCACCGAACAAATCGTCACCGCGCAAACCTGCGCCTGAATCGCGCACACGTGCGCGCTGAGCAATCGCTGCAACTGCTTCTGACCGGCAGCCTGCTCCTGCGGAATATGCCACTGCCGCCGCAGGCTTCCGGCGGAAAACAAACCAAAACTCAACGTCGAGTTGCCGATATCGACGGCCAGCGAATGCTTACGAAATTTATTTTTTTCTGTTGTCACAAATACTCCTTAAGCGAGATAACGAATGATAAAATATAAGTTATTATAAGCGTTTTTCTTTTTGCACCTTTGCAATTTTTTCTCAAGCCTAAACTTATTTAAGCGGCAAATCCGCGGCATAAGGACTCTGCGACAATTGGCTCTTAAATTCCTCTAAAAAAGATTGCTTTTCCAACCAACCCCATCGCCAATATCTATCCAGAAACAGCCAGGCATCATTGGGATGGCCTGTGTAAATCAATTGCAACATATACCTCCAAACAGGGGGAACAACGATAGCGTCATTTTTACACCAACCAATGGGTGAATAAGCTGATAATTCATCTTCTGCTTCCCGCCGCACCTCCGCCTCCACCGCATAGGCTGGAAGCGGTTCAGCCATCAAATCTCGCGCGAGTTTATATTTTCCATCACGATACCTCAGCACGATCTCCATCATCGGCGAGTCGACGGGACAAGTATACCACCCTTGAAATGTCGAATCATAGCCAACAAATTCAAAAACACCATCGCCATCAATATCTTTAAATTCACCATAGTGTCCGTCCATATCCTGCCGAAAAATAAGTTTAAATTCCTTGCCCAGTGAGAATAAAAAGAAATCCTGGCAGCCATGGCACCCCCCATGATTATTTATAATAATAAGGTTCGGCTGCCCATCGCCCGTAATATCTCTGGTATCTAACGTCTTCTCTTTTGTATCGTATACCCACCCGTGATTTTCGTCGAGCTTATTATCTCTAACATAGGGTTCATCATCATTAATGGTATAATCGACATTCAGTGTGGGCTCGAAGTTACCCACCGTAAATAACGCGCCATATCCTTCAAAACATTTTTTTTTATTTTTATCGGTAATTCGCACCACGCTGGGGAAATAATTAAAATTATCACGAAATACCTGAATAACATAGCCGTGCGCCGCAAAATCAAGCGTCGGTTTTTGCCAGTTAACCTGTATCTTTTCTTCATTACTATATATTTCTGGATTAATTTCTAGCTCTAACCAACCGTCAGCCTTATACAGGTAATATCCTTTCGTATGCTCTCCGCGTGTTTCAAACCCAACCGCATCGCGGCGCAAGGAGCGATACTAAAACTAAAGTTACGCAAACAATAATTATCTTCATTATTCAGAATCCTTCACGTTGAGGGATCAGGTGCGTATTCCGCTAAATTTCTCTGTACGTTCCGATAAAACTTTTCGCTGCGAACGCGAAAAGTTGTACCGTCCATTTATTGCTAACATTATAACATAAAAGCGTTAAAAAAACGTATCGCACACATCCTCATCTACCGGCTTTGTTATTTCAATTCCGCAGAGGCGGTTACTGGCAGGAGTTCTATCGCAAAATCAGTAAAAAAAGTATTTTCTCATTCTTGAAAACATCCATATATTATGATATATGTATATATGGAGGTTATTATGAAAAACTTGACTCAAAAAACAACACTCTTACTTTCTCCGGAACTGCACAAACAGCTGACGGAGTTGGCCGCGCTTACCCATGTATCGGTCGGAGAACTGATTCGTCGCGCCGTCGTAGAGCGGTACCTGCTCTCCGACCGGCAGAAACGGCTGGCAGCGGTACGCGGACTATCGCAACTCAACGCGCCGACCGGAAACTGGCAAACAATTGAACGCGAAATCGCTGCCGCTAAACTGGCTGATTTGTTATGACCAGCGTTTTCGTCGATTCAAATATTTTTATATACACCGCCGGCACGGCGCATGAACACAAAGAACCCTGCATACAATTCCTTACGCAAATCGCCAAAGGCTCAGTTCATGCCGTTACCAGTTGCGAAGTTCTCCAGGAAATTATCTACCGATATTGGAGGATTAAAGAACAAACACTCGGCATGCGCATCGTCGAACATATTACCGCCCTCATCCCCGCGATACTTCCCGTGACACGGACAGATATTTTACGCACTAAGGAACTACTGGTGCAATATCCAGCGATCACGCCGCGCGACGCCCTGCATGCCGCTGTCATGCTGCACCATTCGATCCCGACAATCTGCAGCTACGACAAACATTTTGACCGGATCAACAGTATCACCCGCATTACCCCTCAGGCGTAACCGCGCATTGATATGAACCCAGCATGGACAGGGTAAATCGGAACGATTTACGTTCGGTGGCATAACGAATTATGAACGTTTCAATCCACGCCCCCGCGTGGGGGGCGACATGTTTGAAGTGATCACACGGTGCGCATCAACAGCGCCGTCTTTTACGAAAATCCATTACAAGAACTCAATTTTCGGATTGCGGAAAAATGCCGCGACCTGCGCGGCATCTTGCGGCGAGTTTATTTTGATTCCGCGGGTTTCGATGAATCCGCGTGATTTGAGTTGCTCGAAAATGCTCGATCGAGCGTCACCGACAACTGTGAAAGATCCAGGCCCGGGAACTCCGGCTGATCCCATATCGGATAATCCCTCTCTGATCGTAGCCGCTTATTTTTCGCTGCCGCCGTAAGCTTCGTTAATTTCTCCCGGCTCTTTGACATTTTCTCCACCTCCGATATTAATTATACCATCCTGATTTCAATTCCTCATAGGTACGCTAAAAACCGATATTACCTGTCCGTCGCAGAGCAGTACCGTTTTCCACAATGCGGGATTGTGGAAAGCGGTGTCTAAAAAAGTCGATATCCTGACCAGATCGCGCAGTTGATCTATGAAATCTGCCCTAAAGAAGCTGTGACGGTGTTTACAGCCCCCGAATTATTTGATATACTTTTATCAGCCAGTGGTGGAGGCGTTTGAGGCTGTTGATCCCCTGGTACAACGTTGCTCCTCAAATAGAGCAACGTCATCCTTTTTTTAGCGACGTAATCATAGTGACCGATCAATAGCGGTACCCTATCCTATCCCCAGTTCATCATGCGCAGCAAAGAACATCGGTGTTGACCTTTTTATCGCCAGAAGGTATACTAAATTTATCAGACGGAAGAGCAGAAAATCCGCTCTCTGGCAAAGATACCTACAAAGGATCTGATGGACGGAATGGAGGAAACGCCAGGGCGGTCGTCCCCGGCTGATCAACTTGAACTTTAAACGGTTCAAGTTTTTTTATTCTTTCCGTCGGAATTGTCATCACCGTGACAACTTCATGGGACTGTTGCGAAATAGTGTGTCAAGCGGTAATTTTCAGAGCAAGAAGGCAGGGCTCTCGGAAAGGCTCAGCAAAAAGCTGTAACCGGGGTTTGGCGGGGTTGAAAAAAAGTCGGCATCTCCCCC
>JAMWCB010000092.1 GCA_023819605.1 Candidatus Omnitrophota bacterium | reverse complement strand
ACCGCCGGCAGGGGGCAGAAGGGACAGATGTCCCGCACCGGCAAGGGAAAGCGGCCAGGCTTTGAGGGCGGACAGATGCCCCTGATCCGGCGTATTCCCAAGCGGGGCTTTAACAGCCCGTTTAAAACGGTGTACCAGGTGGTCAATATCGGCGATTTGAATGTGTGCGCGGAAAACAGCACGGTGACGCCGGACGAATTGCGCGCATTGGGCTTGGTCCGGCGGCGTACGGTGCCGGTGAAAATTCTCGGCCAGGGAACGTTGACGAAAAAAATAACGGTCAAGGCGCACAAATTTTCAGAAACTGCCCTTAAATCAATCAAGGACTTAGGGGGAAAGGCGGAAATAATCAATGCTTAATCGGACGGTCAAAGCGCTGGTTAATACGTTCAAGATTCCCGATTTGCGGCAACGGATTGTCTTCACGCTGGCAATGATCGCGGTTTACCGGGTGGGCTGTTATGTGCCCATACCTGGCATCAATAGCGAAGCCTTGGCGCAGTTTTTTTCTTCCGTCGCCGGCAAACAGGGCGGATCGTTGTTTGATGTGATGGATTTATTTACCGGTCGGGCGCTGAGTCAGATGACTGTTTTTGCGTTGGGGATTATGCCGTATATTTCCAGTTCGATCATCATGCAATTGTTGACGATTATTATTCCGTCGCTGGAAAAAATGGCCAAAGAAGGCGGCGAGCACGGGCGCAAGGCGTTGACGCAATATACGCGGTACGGCACGGTGGTGTTGGCGTTGTTCCAGTCGTTTATTATCAGCGCGTACTTGGAAGATCCGGCGCATTTTATGGGGTTGCCGGTGGTGGAATCGCCGGGAATACTGTTTCGTTTGCTGACGATGATTACCTTGACGTCCGGCACGGCGTTTATCATGTGGCTGGGAGAACAGATTACCGAGCGCGGGATCGGCAACGGCATGTCCTTATTGATCACGGTCGGGATTATTTCACGCATCCCGACCGCTCTGCATTTTTTAGTGCAGATGCTTTCGCCGTTTTCGCCACAGAACCGTCAGATTGAACCGTATGTTCCGGTGATCATGATCGCGCTGTTCGTGGCCGTGATCATTTTCGTGGTGTTGATCACCGAGGGGCAGCGGCGCATTCCGGTCGAGTACGCCAAGCGCGTCGTCGGGCGCCGCGTCTATGGCGGACAGAGCACGTATATCCCCTTGCGGGTCAATCATGCCGGGGTTATTCCGATTATTTTCGCGCAGTCAATTATTCTTTTCCCGGCGACGATCGGCCAGTTCATCCCGGCGTTGCAGCGGTTTGCCGAAAACATGATGCGCGGCCAGGTACTCTACAGTGTAATTTATGTGCTCCTGATTGTTTTTTTCGCGTATTTTTATACTGCGGTGACGTTTAATACGATGGATGTCGCCCAGAATATGAAAAAATACGGCGGGTTTATTCCCGGTATCCGCGCGGGCAAACCGACGGCGGACTATCTTGATCATGTGCTGGCGCACATCGTCTTCCCCGGCGCAGTTTTTCTGGCCGTGATTGCGGTTTTTCCCGATCTGATTATGTCATTTTTTAAGATACCCTACGTGGTGGCGAGTTTTTTCGGCGGCACCGGTTTGCTGATTATTGTGGGCGTGATGTTGGACACGATGCGGCAAATCGAGTCGCATTTGTTAATGCGGCACTATGAAGGATTCATGAAACGCGGCCATTTGCGCGGTCGCCGTTAATTCCCAGGGAGGAGAACGCGAAAAAATGCGAGTAGTATTGTTAGGGCCGCCGGGAGCGGGCAAAGGGACACAGGCGAGCGTTTTGATTAAAAAATATAAAGCGCTGCATCTTTCCACCGGCGATTTATTGCGGGAAGCGGTAAAACTCGGTACCGCCGTCGGCAAGGAAGCAAAAACATATATGGATCGGGGCGAGTTGGTTCCCGACGAGATTGTCGCGCGCATGATTACCGATAAACTGAGGTCAGCGCCGACGCAAAACGGTTTTCTGCTCGACGGTTTTCCGCGTACCGGAAAACAGGCGGAAATTCTCGACGCGGCGTTGGCGGAATTGTCGTTGCCGTTGGAGCTGGTGATTTATTTCGAGACCGGCGCGGCGACCATTCTCAGCCGCCTGACCGGCCGGCGGGTCTGCCGTCAATGCGGCGCGAATTACCATGTGGTGAATATTCCGCCGAAAAAAGCCGGCGTGTGCGATGCGTGCGGCGGGGAATTGTATCAGCGCACGGACGATCAGGAAGCGACGATTAAAAACCGTATCGAAGTGTACAACCGTCAGACAAAGGAATTGATCGATTATTATCAGGCGAAAGGCTTGTTGAAAAAAGTATCCGGTGATTTGGAAGTCGAGCAGCTATTTGGAATAGTGTCCGGCGTATTAAAGTCCGCCGGCCTGGTATGATTGCCGTTAGAACCGCCGATGAATTGAAACGATTACGCAAAGCCGGCGCGGTCGTCGCGAAGACGCTGGCCATGTTGAAAAAAAAAGTTCGCCCGGGTATAACCACCGGAGAGCTCGATGCAGCCGCGGAACAGTTTATCCGGAAATCCGGCGCGCGGCCGGCGTTCCTCGGCTATCGCGGTTATCCGGCGACGATATGCGCGTCGATCAATGAAGAAGTAGTGCATGGAATACCTTCCGGGCGCATCGTCCGGGACGGCGATATTCTCAGTATCGATGTCGGCGTTGAATTGAACGGCTATTTTTCCGATGCGGCGATCACGGTGCCGGTGCGCACGGTCGCCGCGGAAGCGGCGCGGTTAATTGCGGTGACGCGCGAAGCGTTGGCGCAGGGAATCGCGCAGGCGCGCGCCGGCGGTCAGGTCGGCGATATTTCGGCGGCGGTGCAGGCGTGCGTGGAGGCGGCGGGATTTTCCGTGGTGCGTGAATTTGTCGGCCACGGCATCGGCGCGCAGTTGCACGAGGAACCGCAAATCCCGAATTTTGGTGTGCCGGGCCAGGGAGCGGTTTTGCAGCCGGGGATGGTTTTAGCGATAGAACCGATGGTTAATGCCGGCGTATGGCGGGTGGAAATTTTGGCGGACGGGTGGACGGCGGTCACCAAAGACCGCGCGCTATCCGCGCATTTTGAGCATACCGTGGCGGTGACGGATTCCGACCCGGAAATTTTGACGCGGGAATAAAGCATTGACGACAGAAGCGAATTATTGATGGCCAAAGAAGCAGGGATACAAGTCGAAGGAAAAATTTTGGAAACATTGCCGAACGCGATGTTTCAGGTGGAATTAGAAAACGGGCATAAGGTTTTGGCGCATGTGTCCGGGAAAATGCGCATGCACTTTATCCGGATTTTACCGGGCGATAAGGTGACGGTGGAGTTGTCGCCCTATGATTTAACTAGAGGCCGTATTATTTACCGAGGAAAATAAAACTATGAAAGTTGGATCAAGTGTCAAGCGACGGTGTGAGCATTGCCGGATAATCCGCAGAAAAAATGCAGTGCGGGTCATTTGTAAAAATCCCAAGCATAAACAGAAACAGGGATAGGAGGAAACTGTGCCGAGAATTGTTGGTATTGACTTGCCCAAAGAAAAACGCATCGAAATCGCCCTGACCTATATTCACGGAATCGGCCGGGCGGTCGCTAATCGTATTTTGGCGTCTGCGCGAATCAATCCGGATACGCGCGCCAAAGACCTGACCGAGGAGGAAGTTTCCCGGATCGCGGCGATTATTCAAAAGGATGTCCGCGTGGAAGGCGATTTGCGCCGGGAAGTATCTCAAAATATCAAGCGGCTGATGGAGACCGGTTCGTACCGCGGCGTGCGGCATAAACGCGGCTTGCCGGTGCGCGGCCAGCGGACGAAAACCAACGCCCGCACGCGCAAAGGCCCGCGGCGGACGAATATCGGCGGCGGCGCGAAGTCAAAAGAATAATATCCGGGCATACGGGATCGGGTTGCAGAGAAGGAGGAATGTGTGACAGTCAGCGGGAAACAGGGAAAGACGCGAAAAAAATCAGTTAAGCATGTCAGTGAAGGCGTAGCGCATATCCAGGCGACGTTCAATAATACGATCGTGACGATCACGGATATGCGGGGAAATACGGTTTCGTGGGCGAGCGCCGGCACCAGCGGCTTCAAGGGGTCGCGCAAGTCGACGCCGTTTGCCGCGCAGGTGGCGGCCCAGAATGCGGCGAAGAAAGCCAAAGATGCCGGGATGAAAGAAATTGCCGTCTATGTCAATGGCCCCGGCTCCGGCCGCGAATCGGCGATTCGCGCGTTACAGGCTGCCGGATTACAGATAAATTTGATTAAAGATGTCACGCCGGTGCCGCATAACGGCTGCCGGCCGCCGAAGCGTCGCAGAGTATAGCGCCGGTGGTGCGCGGTACAGGCTTTTTTTTTAGAAACGGAAGCAGATAATGGAGGAAGAATGGCACGGTATACGGGACCCTCATGCAGGTTATGTCGCCAAGAAGGGACAAAATTATTTTTAAAGGGAACGCGCTGCGCTACGGAAAAATGCGCGTTCAGCCGGCGCAGTTACGGGCCGGGGCAGCATGGCCGCGGCCGACGCGTGAAACTTTCGAATTACGGCGTGCAGTTGCGTGAAAAACAGAAAGTCAAACGTTTATACGGGGTATTTGAACGCCAGTTTCGGCGGTATTTTTCCGAAGCGTCCCGCGCCAAGGGAGTCACCGGGACGACGTTGCTGCAATTGTTGGAACGCCGTTTGGACACGGTGATTCTGCGGTGTGGTTTTGCTCTGTCCATGGCGCAGGCGCGCCAGATGGTGCGTTACGGCCATGTTCAGGTGAATGGCCATAAAGTCGATGTGCCGAATTATCAGGTTAAAACCGGCGACGCGGTCAAGCTTACGGCTGCGGACAAATTTTTGAAAATTATTAAGGAAAATCAGGAAATCACCAAAGACCGGAAAATTCCCGCGTGGCTGCAGGTCAATGCGGCGAATCTGACCGCGGAAGTCAAGGCGATGCCGGCGCGGGATGAAGTGCCGTTTCCGATTCAGGAGCAGTTAATCGTTGAATTGTTTTCAAAATAATCCGCAGTCAGTGTAAGGCGGGAGTCCCTTTAAGGAGGTAACGAATGGTAGCACGTTGGAAAGATTTTCAAATGCCGAGAAATATTGAGTGCGACGAGGCGACCTTGACCGCGACCTACGGCAAATTTATCGCCGATCCGTTTGAGCGGGGCTACGGAATTACGATTGGAAACGTGTTGCGGCGGATATTATTGTCGTCCATCGAGGGAGCGGCATTGACCGCGGTAAAAATCGACGGCGCGTTGCATGAATTTACCGCGGTTGACGGCGTGGTGGAAGATGTCGCGCAGATTGTGATGAATTTAAAAAAAGTCGTGCTGAAGGCTGATGGCCAGACGCCGAAAACCGTTTACATTAAGGCGGAAAAAAAAGACGAAGTCACCGCCGGAGATTTAATTGTCGATGAAACGATTGAAATCGTCAATCCGGATTTGCATATTGCGACCTTGTCCAAAGACGGACGCCTGAATATGGAGCTGACCGTGAATAAAGGGCGCGGCTACGTGCCGGCGGACCGTTTTAAAAATGAAAACCTGCCGATCGGCGTAATCCCGATCGATGTGTCGTTCACGCCGGTGACGAAAGTCAATTTTACCGTGGAAAACGCGCGCGTGGGACAGATCACCGATTATGACCGGTTAATTCTGGAAATATGGACGAACGGCAGTATGTTGCCGAAGGACGCGTTGCTCTACGCGGCGACCATTGCGCAGCGGCATTTGGATATCTTTTCCAATCTCGGCACGATTGTCGAAGAAGAACAGCCGGCAGAGCCGTCGGTGAATGAAGCGCTGTTGGAAAAATTGAACCTGCAGGTTTCGGAACTTGACCTTTCCGTGCGCAGCGCGAACTGCCTGAAAGAGGCGAAAATCAAAACGGTCAACGAATTAGTTTCGAAAACAGAATTGGAAATGCTCAAGTACCGCAACTTTGGGAAAAAATCCCTGGCGGAATTGAATGTCATTTTGCAGAATATGGGTTTGTCGTTTGGGATGAAACTTGACGAGATTTTAAAGAAGGATTGAATCCATGCGCCACAGAAGCAATTATAATCGATTAGGCCGGCAAAGCGCCCATCGCAAGGCGGTACTGCAGAATATCGTGAAAAGTTTTCTGGTCAAAGAGCAGATTACCACGACGCTGACTATGGCCAAGGAGGCCCGCCGTTTGGCGGAGCGCATGATTACGTTGGGAAAGTCCGACACCTTAGCCGCTCGCCGGCAGGCCTATCGCGTGCTCAACGATCATGAACTGGTCCATGTGCTGTTTTCCGATGTCGCGCCGCGTTTTGTCAAACGGGCCGGCGGCTATACGCGCATCGTGCATTTGCCGAAGCCCCGCCGCGGAGACGCCGCGGCAATGGCGATTCTCGAGATGACCGAGCGAACGCCGAAAGCGGTAAAAACTGAGACAAAAAAGTCTTTGAAAAAAACGAAAGCGCCGGAACCGGGCGCGCCGGTCGTCGCGGAAGCCGTCGGTGAAAAAGAAATGGAAAAGAAGGGATTTTTTAAAGGGCTGAAAACTTTTTTAAAAAAGGAGCCGGGGGAATAATGGCGCTATCTCTTGCGGCGCGCGTGCGAAATTTACGTTCGTCGCCAACCCTGGCGGTGACGAGCAAGGCAAATCAGCTCAAAGCCCAGGGGGTTGATGTCGTCAGCTTTGGGGCAGGTGAGCCGGATTTCGATACGCCGCAGCATATTAAAGATGCGGCGGTGCAGGCGTTGCAGAAAGGCTTGACCAAGTATACCCCGACCGCCGGTATTCCGGCGTTGAAACAGGCCATTGTCGAAAAATTTAAAAAAGAAAATAGCCTCACGTATGATCCGGCACAAATTTTAGTCAGCAGCGGCGCGAAGCACTCACTCTACAATATTTTTCAAGTCATCTGCGATCCGGGTGATGAAATTATCATCCCCGCGCCGTACTGGGTATCGTATCCGGAAATGGTCGAACTCTGCGGCGGGTTTTCCGTATTTCTGTCTACCGATGAACGCGCGGGATTTAAAATAACGCCGGCGCAACTGCGCGAGTCGTTCACGGCGAAAACTAAAGCATTGGTTTTGAATTCTCCGTCGAATCCTACCGGCGGCGTCTACACCCGTGCAGAATTGGAAGCGATCGCTGCGCTGTGTGTCCAACAGGGTATTTATATCATTAGCGATGAAATATATGAGAAACTGGTCTATGATGGACAGGAACATGTTTCTATTGCCGCGTTTAACCAGCACGTTTACGAATTGACGTTTACGGTCAACGGTTTATCCAAAGCCTATTCGATGACCGGATGGCGGATTGGTTACTTAGGCGGCCCGAAAGCAGCGGTGGAAAAAATGTCGAATTTGCAAGATCATTCCACCTCGTGCCCGAATTCTATTGCTCAGCACGCAGCATTGGCTGCTTTCAGCGGCGGCGACGCATTTGTGCAGGCCATGCGCCAGGAATATTTGAAACGCCGTGATTATTTAGTCGAGCGGCTGGGGGCGGTAGCGGGATTATCGCCGTTTACACCGCGCGGGGCGTTTTACGTGTTTTGTAATATAATGAAAACCGGTTTGGATTCTATGACGTTCGCCAAACGTCTGCTTGAAGAAGCGAATGTCGCGCTGATTCCCGGCAGCGCTTTCGGCGCCGAGGGATATGTGCGGCTGAGTTTCGCAACGAGCATGGAGCAAATTAAAAAAGGCGCTGACCGTATCGCCCAGTGGGCCGGCGCATTGAAAAAATGAGCCGGGATGTGATATCCTGAGCCAATAACCGTCCGGTTATTGGCTTTTTTGTTGGCCGCGGAGGGCGGTGGCGCGCAAGGAGTGATTATTTAAAGGAAGAGGAGGTACGCTATGGCAAAATATACCGTAACATTTATTCCCGGCGACGGAATTGGGCCGGAGGTTTCGGATGCCGCCCGCCGCTGCGTTTTGGCTACGGGGGTGGATATCGCTTTTGAAGAACATAACGCCGGCGCCGATACGTTGGAAAAAACCGGCAGCCTGCTGCCGGAACAAACCATGGCATCGATCCGGAAAAACCGCGTCGCGCTCAAAGGCCCGATCACCACGCCGGTGGGAAGCGGTTTCCGTTCGATCAATGTCGCTCTGCGGAAAGAATTTGATTTATTTGCCTGCGTGCGCCCGTGTAAAAGTTATGCCGGCGTGCGTTCGCGCTATACGAATATCGACCTGGTCGTGGTGCGGGAAAATACGGAAGACCTTTATGCGGGTATAGAATTTGAAGTGAACCAGCCGCAGACCACCGCGCTCATTGCCGAGATCAGCAAATTTTCGGGAAAGCAGATTCGTCCGGATTCCGGCATCAGCATTAAGCCGATATCGATCAGCGGCACGGAACGGATCGTCACCTTTGCGTTCGAGTATGCGCTCAAACACAATCGCCGCAAGGTGACGGCCGTGCATAAAGCGAACATTATGAAGCACACCGATGGTTTATTCTTGCGCGTGGCGCGCGAGGTCGCGCAAGGTTATACCGGAAAGATTGAATTTGAAGACAGAATCGTCGACGCGACCAGCATGCAGTTGGTGCAGAATCCTGACCATTTTGACGTGTTGGTACTGCCGAATCTCTACGGCGATATTATTTCCGATTTGTGCGCTGGGCTGGTCGGCGGCCTGGGCGTTGCCCCGGGCGCGAATATTGGCGAATTCGGCGCGATCTTTGAAGCCACGCACGGCAGCGCGCCGAAATACAAAGGGTTAAATAAAGTCAATCCCGGGGCAATGATCTTATCGAGCGTGTTGATGCTGGAATATCTTGGAGAACACAAGGCAGCGCAGGTGTTGCAGAAAGCGGCCGCGGACGTCATGCGGGAAGGCAGGGCAGTGACCTATGATTTGAAAGCGGACCGTAACGATCCA
This sequence comes from Candidatus Omnitrophota bacterium, assembly GCA_023819605.1. GTDB lineage: Bacteria > Omnitrophota > Gorgyraeia > B26-G9 > B26-G9 > JAMWCB01. Next base: position 1,252 of record JAMWCB010000092.1, on the reverse strand, counting down.
GGCGCCGTGGGAACGAAAGAAATGGCAGATGCGATTATCAGTAAAATTAAAACGTTGCGTAGTTAGGCGTTGAAAAGGAGACAGCGATGAAAATTGCGGTTATCGGAGCAGGTAATGTCGGAGGTACGTTAGCGCAACGCATCGTCGAGGCGAATTTTGCGGACGTTGTCTTGGTTGATATCGCGGCGGGGTTTGCTGCCGGAAAATCTCTGGACCTTCTGGACGCGCGGCCGCTGCTCGGTACTGAATATGGTATTGTCGGCACGAATGATTTTGCGCAGATCGCGGGCGCGGATATCGTGGTTATTACCGCCGGCTTACCCCGCCAGCCGGGAATGACGCGGGAAGATTTGCTCAAAAAAAATGCCGGTATTGTCGGTGAAGTGGTTGACGCCGTCAAACGATATGCGCCGCAGGCGCTGCTGCTGCTGGTGACCAATCCGTTGGATGTAATGACGGCCTACGCGCTTAAACGCAGCGGTTTTTCTCCGGAACGCGTGATCGGGATGGGCGGTGTTCTGGATTCGGCGCGCTTTGCGAATTTAGTCGCGGAGGCATTGCGCGTGCCGCCGGCGCAGGTACAGGCCATGGTTATCGGAGCGCATGGCCAGGAAATGATTCCCTTGACGCGATTGTGTACGGTCGGCGGCGTGCCGCTCCCGGACTTATTGAGCAAAGAACAAATCGCCGCGATTGCCAAGCGCACGGTGGAGCGGGGCGCGGAAATTGTGAATTTGTTAGGCAAGGGAAGTGCTTTTTATGCGCCTTCGGCCGCGGCGTTCCGTATGGTAAAAATTATGGCGACTGATCAGGCGACGATTGTGCCGGCCTGCGCCTTTGTCGACGGCGCGTATGGCTTGCATAAGGCGTGCATCGGCGTGCCGGTGCTCCTGTCCGGTAGCGGTGTGGAAAAAATAATCGAATTAGCGCTGGATAAGAAAGAATTGAAGCAATTGCAGGCAGCGGCTGACACTGTGCGCGCGGCACTGGAACAATTGTAATACATTATTAATGCATTAAGCAATAAAAAGTGACATGTTTAAAAAAGACATGTCACTTTATTTTTTTAATGATCGTGTCATTATTGTCACTAATAATGTAAAATATTTGCAAAGATTGCTATCGTATGATATTATTTATCATAATTTATTATAAAACATTATATTAATCAGCATCGAGGTTTTATATGCAGCGCGGCGTGAAGATTATCGCACAATTACTCCTTATCATTTTCCCCGTCCATGTATGCGGG
>JAMWCB010000091.1 GCA_023819605.1 Candidatus Omnitrophota bacterium | reverse complement strand
ATACCCTGCCGCTTCAGGATATCCCGATACTTGTTATTGAATTCATAACGGTGACGGTGGCGCTCGGAAATTTTTTCGCGATGATAGGCCTGATACGCGCGCGAATTTTTTTGCAGCGCGCACTCATACGCGCCCAGGCGCATCGTCGCGCCTTTACTGGTCACCTTGCGCTGCTCTTCCAGCAAACTGATCACCGGATGCGGCGTGTGTTTATTAATTTCGGTCGAAGAGGCGTTTTTTAAACCGCAGACATTGCGGGCGAATTCAATAACCGCCGTCTGCATCCCCAGGCAAATGCCGAAGTAGGGAATCTTCTGTTCGCGGGCATACCGCACCGTGGCGATTTTTCCCTCCACCCCGCGGTCGCCGAATCCCCCCGGCACTAATATACCGTGCGCCCGCCGGAAATATTTTTCCACGCCGTTTTTTTCGATGTCCTCCGAATCGACCTTATGCAAAATCAGCTGCGCGTTATGAAACAGCGCTCCGTGGGTCAACGCTTCGTAAATTGATTTGTAGGCGTCCTGCAAGGCGATATATTTGCCGACTACGGCGATGTGCACCTCGCGTTCCGGATGCCGCAGCGGCTGCAAAACCCTTTGCTGCCATTCGCCCAAGTCCGGCTTGCCGCAGGACAAACCGAGCATGCGCACAATCAAATCATCCAAGCCTTCTTTGCTGTACTGCATCGGCACTTCATAAATACTCCGGGCGTCGAGCGCCGGGATTACCGCCGCGGCATCGACATTACAAAACAGCGCGATTTTTTCCCGCGCGTCGCGGCTGATTTTTTTCTCCGTGCGGCAGAGAATAATATCCGGCATAATGCCGATCTCCCGCAGCGTCCCGACGCTATGCTGCGTCGGTTTGGTTTTTATTTCCCCGGCACACCGGATATAGGGAATGAGCGTCACGTGCACATTAATCGCGTGGTCGCGGCCGAGTTCCTGTTTCAACTGGCGTATGGCTTCCAGAAACGGCAACCCTTCGATATCGCCGACCGTGCCGCCCAGTTCCACAATTGCCACATCGCATTTGCGCACATGCGCGCAGCGGCGGATGCAATGCTTAATTTCATCGGTGATATGCGGAATAATTTGCACCGTCTTGCCGAGAAAATCGCCATTGCGTTCTTTCGTGATCACCGAAAAATATATTTTGCCGGTAGTGATGTTATTTTCTTTGGTCAAAGCGGCGCGGGTAAACCGTTCATAGTGGCCCAGATCGAGGTCCGTTTCCGCCCCGTCATCGGTCACGTACACTTCGCCGTGCTGATACGGATTCATCGTCCCGGGATCGACGTTAATGTACGGATCGCATTTCATCAGGGTCACTTTCAATCCGCGCGATTCCAGGAGCTTTCCCATAGATGCCGCGGCAATGCCTTTGCCCAAACTGGAAACGACTCCCCCGGTGACAAAAATATACCGCGTCATATCAGCCTCGCTTCTCCAAAATATCTTTGGTGATCTTTTTTGGCAACGGCGTCGGATAGTCTCCCGTAAAACAGGCCGTGCAGAAATGTTCCGCCGGCAGCGGCATCGATTGCAACATTCCCGGCAGCGATAAATAGCACAAACCATCCAGTTCTAAATACGCCCGGATGTCTTCCACCGACCGCCGCGCCGCAATCAATTCCTTTTTACTGGGAAAATCGATGCCGTAAAAACAGGGCGAACGCAACGGCGGACAGCTCACGCACATGCACACCTTGCCGGCGCCGGCCTGCCGCACCGTATTCACGCGCACCCGGGTGGTCGTCCCCCGCACAATCGAATCCTCGATAATCGCCACCCGTTTGCCGCGCAGCACATCGCGAATCGGATTGAGCTTGACTTTCACTTTAAAATCGCGCGCGCCCTGGGAAGGCTGGATAAACGTGCGGCCGACGTAATGGTTGCGGATCATCCCGTATTCCAACGGAATCCCCGCGGCCTGTGCGAACCCCAACGCCGCCGACGTCCCGGAATCGGGGATCGGCATGACCACGTCGCAATCGGCCTTGCATTCGGCGGCAAGCGTCTGCCCCAGGCGCTTACGCGTCTGGTACACGTTCTGCCCGAAAATATTGCTGTCCGGACGCGCAAAATAAATGAATTCAAAAATACAGTACGCCGGTTTCACCGCGGGGAACGGTTTAACGGATTCCAGCTTTTTTTTCTGGATAAACACGACTTCCCCCGGTTCGATATCGCGCACATAGTCGGCTTTGATCAAATCCAGCGCGCACGTTTCGCTGGCCAAAACATACGCGCCGTCCTTGCGCCCCAGGCATAACGGACGGAACCCGTGGGGATCGCGCGCGCCCACCAGAATATCATCCAGCAATAAAACCAGCGAATAGGCGCCTTCCAGGCGCGCCAGGGCGGCAATCATCCGCTGGCGGTAATCTTTGACTTTTGACTGCGCCAGGCAATGCACGACAATTTCCGAATCCATCGTCGTCTGAAAAATCGACCCGGCTTCCTCCAATTCTTCGCGCAGCGACACGGTATTGGTAAAATTCCCGTTATGGGCCACGGAAATAGTGCCGCGCCGGTGATTGGCCAAAAACGGCTGCACATTGCGTTCGATACTGGAACCGGTCGTTGAATACCGCACATGGCCGATCGCCGCCTCGCCGCGCAACGAACGCATCGACTGCTCGGTAAAAATATCCGCAACCAACCCCATTCCCTGCTGCGCGTGGCTGCGTTTGCCGTCGAAAGAAACAATGCCGGCGCTTTCTTCACCGCGATGCTGCAGCGCGTATAAACCCAAATACGTCAGGCGCGCCGCTTCGGCGTGCCCGCTGACACCAAAAATTCCGCACATCACTGCCCCCTGCCGTTCATCCCGCTGGCCTGCCGCAGCCGCTCGGCGCTTCAAAAAAATTATTTCGCACCCTTTCGCAAAAAATCCTGAATCGACTGCACGCCGAAATCAGCCGCCGCCACCGCCTCAATGCCGTTGACCGCCGCCTGCGCTCCCTGAATCGTCGTAATACACGCCACACCGTGCATCACCGCCGCGCTGCGGATCGGATTAATATCCGCCTGCCCCAGCCGCCCCGACGGCGTATTGATAATCAATTTTATTTCTCCGTTCCGGATCATATCCAGAATCTGAAACGTTCCTTCACTGATTTTTTTTACCGTGGCGACCTTAATATTATTCGAACGCAACACTTTTGCCGTACCCTTGGTCGCAATCAATTGCAGCCCCAAATCGCACAATTTTTTAGCAATAAACACGATATGCCGTTTATGGTCATTGCGCACGCTGATGAACACCGTGCCTTTCGTCGGCAACATGGTGCCGGCGGCAATCTGCGATTTATAAAACGCCGTACCGAACGACGTATCGATGCCCATCACTTCGCCGGTGGATTTCATTTCCGGCCCCAAGAGTATATCCACGCCGGAAAACCGGGAAAACGGCAGCACCGATTCTTTCACGCACACGTGGCCGACCTGCGGTTCGGCGGTAAATCCCACGTCCGCGAGTTTTTTGCCGGTCATCACCTGCGCGGCGACTTTTGCCAACGGCACGCCGGTCGCCTTGCTGACAAACGGCACGGTGCGCGAAGCGCGCGGGTTAACTTCCAGGACATACACCATATCGTTTTTTACCGCGTACTGCACATTCATCAAGCCGCATACCGAAAGTTTGTTCGAGAGGGCCAGTGTGTGCGCGCGGATCGTTTCCAAAATTTCATCGCTAAGCGTATGCGGCGGCAGCACACACGCCGAATCGCCGGAATGCACGCCGGCTTCCTCGATATGCTCCATAATCCCGCCGACGACGGTCAGCGCGCCGTCGGACACCGCGTCGACATCCACTTCAATCGCGTCTTCCAGAAACTTGTCGATTAATAGCGGATGCCCCTCGGATACCTCCTGCGCCTCCGCGGCAAAGGAGAGCAACTCCTCATCGGTATACACAATCCGCATCGCCCTGCCGCCGAGGACATACGACGGCCGCATCAACACCGGATACCCGATGCTGCGGGCCACCGCCAGCGCTTCTTCTTTGGACGTCGCCGACCCGTTTGCCGGCTGATTGATGTTCAATTCCTGAATAATCGCCGCGAAACGTTCCCGATCCTCCGCCGCATCAATGGCATCCACGGAAGTGCCGATGATCGGCGCGCCGGCCGCATGCAAACGTTTGGCCAATTTCAACGGCGTCTGACCACCGAACTGCACAATCACCCCGTGCGGTTTTTCCTTATCGATAATATTCAACACATCTTCAAAGGTCAGCGGCTCAAAATACAATTTGTCCGACGTGTCATAATCGGTCGACACGGTTTCCGGATTGGAATTGACCATGATCGTTTCATACCCCAGCGCCTTCAAGGCGAACGACGCATGGCAGCAACAATAATCGAATTCGATTCCCTGCCCGATGCGGTTCGGCCCGCCGCCGAGAATCATAATTTTCTTTTTCTCCGACGGGCGCGTTTCGTCTTCCTGTTCATAGGTCGAATAATAATACGGCGTATAGGCTTCAAATTCCGCGGCGCAGGTGTCGACCAGCTTATACGTCGGCCGAATGCCTTTCTGTATGCGCAGCGCGCGCACGCTCAATTCATCAGCGCCGAACAATTGCGCCAGTTGACAGTCGCTAAACCCGAACTGCTTGGCTTGCCGCAACAGCTCCGCGTCCACAGACTTCAGCCCGGCGCGGCCGGACGACTGCACGAGGAGTTCCCGTTCCAACGCGACAATTTCCGCGATATTCTCTAAAAACCAGGGATCGATGGCCGTTTGTTCGTACAACTGCGCCACCGTCATGCCTCGCTGCAATGCGTACTTGATATAAAAAATCCGCGAGGCGTTCGGTTCGCGCAAGCGCTGCAATAGTTTTTCTTCGTCGATATCCTGATAGCGCAGCTTATTATCCAAACCCGTACGCCCGATTTCCAGGCCGCGCAGGCCTTTTTGCAGGGCTTCTTTAAACGTACGGCCGATCGCCATCGTCTCGCCCACGGATTTCATGGAAATCCCCAACACATCTTTGGCTTCCGGAAATTTTTCAAAGGTGAAGCGGGGAATTTTCACCACGCAGTAATCGATTACCGGTTCAAAGGACGCGGGCGTTTCCTGGGTAATATCATTACGGATTTCATCGAGCGTATAGCCGACCGCCAATTTCGCCGCGAACTTCGCGATCGGGAACCCGGTTGCTTTGCTCGCCAGCGCCGAACTGCGCGAAACGCGCGGATTCATTTCAATAACCACCATCCGCCCGTTCCGGGGATTTACGGCGAATTGAATATTCGACCCGCCGGTTTCCACGCCGACTTCCCGGATAATCGCCAGCGAAGCGTCGCGCATGCGCTGATACTCCTGATCGGTAAGCGTCTGCGCCGGCGCAACCGTGATCGAATCGCCGGTATGCACGCCCATCGGATCGAAATTTTCAATCGAGCAGACAATCACCACATTGTCTTTTATATCGCGCATGACTTCCAATTCATATTCTTTCCAGCCGACAATCGACTCCTCGATCAAAATTTCACTGATCATGCTACTCTTCAGTCCCAAGGCGGCAATTTTTTCAAACTCTTCTTCCGTACCGGCGATGCCTCCGCCGGTTCCGCCGAGCGTATAACTCGGTCGGATAATCAGGGGCAAACCCAAGCGCTTCATTACCGCACGCGCTTCCGCCAGGGTATACGCCATGGCGCTCTGCGGCAAATCCAAGCCGATTTTGATCATCGCGTCTTTAAAACATTTACGGTCTTCGGCTTTTTTGATCGCCGCGGCATTAGCGCCGATCATCTGCACGTTATATTTTTCCAATACACCCTGTTCCCACAACTTCATCGCGACATTCAACCCGGTCTGCCCTCCCAATGTCGGCAACAAAGCATCCGGACATTCTTTAGCAATGATCTTTTCCACCACGGCAGCGGTCACCGGTTCGATATACGTCGCATGCGCAAGTTCCGGATCGGTCATAATCGTCGCCGGATTGGAATTAACCAAGACTACTTCAAAACCTTCCTCCCGCAGCGCCTTGCACGCCTGCGTACCGGAATAATCGAACTCGCATGCCTGGCCGATGACGATCGGGCCGGAACCGATGATCAAAATCTTATGAATATCCGTGCGTTTAGGCATGCGTTCTCCCGACTAATTGCACAAACTCGTCAAATAAATATTTCGCGTCGTTCGGCCCCGGTCCGGCCTCCGGATGAAATTGCACGGAAAATACCGGAAGACTACGATGGCGGAATCCCTCCAAGGTCTGATCATTCAAATTAATATGCGTCACTTCAACATCCTGCTTTTTTAAAGACTCGAGATCGACGCAAAAACCATGATTTTGCGAAGTAATACTGATCCGGCCGCTGCGCAAATCTTTGACCGGATGATTGCCGCCATGATGCCCAAATTTCAGCTTATAGGTTTTCCCGCCCATGGCCAGGCCGAGCATCTGATGTCCCAGGCAGATGCCGAAGATCGGCACAGTTCCCAGCAATTTTTTCACGGCTGTGATCACCGGCGTGACTGCTGCCGGATCTCCCGGCCCATTTGAAAGCAAAATCCCCTGCGGCTTAAGCGCGAGGATATCCGCGGCGCTAGTTCCGGCCGGCGCAACGCTCACCCGGCACTTGCGCCGCGCCAATTCCCGCAAAATGTTCATTTTCACGCCGCAATCAAGCACCACGATGTGATAGTATCCGTCCGTATTCCATTGCTGCACTCCACCCTGCGCCACCTCTTTGACCAAATTCCGGCCGGCAAGCCCCGGCGATGCCTTAACCATCTCGAGCAGGCGCCGCTCGTCGAGTGTTTCCGTGGAAACAACGGCTTTCATTTCGCCGCGCACACGAATCAACCGCGTCAATGCCCGCGTATCGATACCTTCAATACCGACAATACCGTGCGTTCGCAAATAATCCGACAAAGTGCCCTGACTGCGCCAATTACTGGCAATCGCGCTGTTTTCCCGCACCACAAAGGCCTCCACAAATGGCTGTCGGGATTCGACGTCATCGGCATTGACCCCGTAATTGCCGATGAGCGGATAGGTCAGCGTGACGATCTGTCCTTTATATGAGGGATCGGTGATGATTTCCTGATAGCCGGAAAGACTGGTGTTAAAAACAACTTCGCCGAATGCCGTGCCGGGAGCGCCGAAGGAAAAACCGGAAAAGATAGAGCCGTCTTCTAATACAAGTTTTGCTTTTATACGTTGCGAATATATGATCATACACAGATAGGTTGAATATATGCCGACGTTGCGCGACTGAACATTTTTATAGATTATAATACAACTTTGCCCGGAAACAAAGAACTATTTTCCGCTTGATCATTTCACCTTTAGTATTGTTTTTCCTTTTTGATTTTGTATAATACATACCATATTCGCATAAATCGGAAACTTTCAATCGCAACAAAGGAGAATATCATCATGCCCCCGATCAAATTAGTACTGTTACGCCATGGCGAAAGCGCCTGGAACAAAGAAAACCGTTTTACCGGCTGGACCGACGTTGACCTTTCGGAAAAAGGCCGCGAAGAAGCGACAGCTGCCGGCCAATTACTCAAAAAAGAAGGATATACCTTTGATATCGCCTACACCTCGGTGCTCAAACGCGCGATCCGTACGCTCTGTATGGCGCTGGATGAAATGGATTTATTATGGATTCCGGTGCACCGTTCCTGGCGCCTCAACGAACGCCACTATGGCGCGCTCCAGGGATTAAATAAAGCGGAAACCGCGGCAAAATTCAGCGAAGAACAGGTATTGATCTGGCGCCGCAGCTATGATGTGCCGCCGCCGGTGCTGACTATCGACGACCCGCGCTATCCGGGAAAAGATCCCCGCTACGCGGATTTAAAAAAAGAGGAACTGCCGTTAACCGAATGCCTCAAAGACACGGTGGCGCGCTTCCTGCCGCTCTGGCATCAAACCATCGCGCCGGCAATCAAATCCGGCAAACGCGTCATTATCGCCGCGCACGGCAACAGCCTGCGCGCCCTGGTAAAATATTTAGACAATATTTCCGATGAAAAAATTGTTCAGCTGAATATTCCCACAGGCATTCCCCTGGTTTATGAATTGGATGATAATCTGAAACCCTTGAAAAATTACTATCTTGGCGACCCGGATGCGGTGGCTAAAGCCATGGCCGGCGTGGCAAATCAGGGCAAGAAGAAAATTTGAACAATCACGGGAAAACGCCGTGCCTGAAAAAAATGGTTAAATGGCTCTTTCCAGCGCTCCCGCTAGACTAAACGAAGATATGCGGTCAGTATTTTTTTGACCAAGCAACATAAAATTTTTCGCTGCTGAATTATGAATATGGGATAACAAATACTGCTTAGAAATACTCGCAAAAACCATCTTTGGTGAATTTGCGTCTTCCGCGTGCGGATTAGGCAGTAATTCTTGCAACACATTACAGAAAAATGCTGCCGCGGACTGAGCCTCGTCTTCCGCAAGGCCTATCTTTATCCAGGGAGCGACTTGTTTCCATTTTTTTACGTCTACCCAAGTTTTAATTTTTAATCTTGCCTGTTCCAACTTTGTGGCAATCGAATCATTCGACGCCTTTGGATTATTTTCCCGGCGCACATATCGGCGGTTTTTTTTTGTCTGCTGAGATCTTTCCGACGGAGACGGTATGTCATCGTCTGGCGAATTATTTTTGGAGGAGGAAAATAATTCTTCTAATGCCTCAATTTGATGTTTTTTCCGATCAGGCAGATCGGTTGCTGGTAATGTACTCGACCGGTTCTCAAAATCCTCTGAATCCGTAATAACAGTAACGATCTGCCCATTCCTCCCCCGCGCAGGATAAACCGCAAATTCATATTGAATTTCTTTACGAGAACTTTCTTTTTCCCTGTTTTGCCTTGCCGAAACTTGATCATTGCGATACGCATCCAATGCCGCGAATATATCGCCTGCCCATTGAAGACGGCGCTCAAATTCATCATCGCTGAGTCGATCATGAATGCCGAATAATGCGCAAATACTCCGCAAAGAAGATAGGTAACTATCTTTATGTGGACTACCGTTCCAAAGATCGTCTACAACCGCAATCAACGTATCATCCAACTTTCCCGGTACTACGTTGCGTTTCAGTAAGTAGGGGAAAATAGAAATTTTTCTATCTCGCTGTAACTGATAAAAAACCCCCAAGACTTGATTAATCTGGGCACTTCTTTCATCCTCCAGATCACGAAGCAGCTCAGTAAAAAATTCCTTTACTATTGATCCAACCTGGTTGACGAATGTTGCTTTTTTGCGATCGGTCACGGTAAAATCGAACAATGTGCGCACATGCGCAACGGCCGCCACTAATGCCCGCTGCGGTTCGTTTGGAAATTGCTGTCTATATTTCTTAACAAAATATCCCGCGGCCAGCGCGAAAGGAAACCGGCCAAATGCGTTGCTGCGCGAAATAGAAAATTGCGCATGGGGCGCCGAATCTTTCAACCATTGAATTACCCTTTCTAGAGAGTCTTGCAGTTCCCGCGATTCCTGAAAATCTTCTCGATCAGCTTTCCACAAAACAATTTGGTTGTGCCCCTGCGCATCCGGATACAAAGTTATGACAAACAAGATTTTTTCCGCGCGATTACGCAGATACATACACACGTATTTGCCCGTATCTGCGCCCTTCTGCGGACCTACCGGCATGCGCAGTGCCCCCGCGTGTAAAACCGCGCCTTCTAACAAAGCTTCCCGCCCTGCAACCGGATATTCTCCTCTAAACGCGCTGTCTTCCGCGGCTTCTTGTTTAAAAAATCGATCTAATTCCCGCGCAATTTCCGGTAAAATCTCCAGCATACTGCGCGGCCCACCGTGCTGGCTTTTGGACAAAGGCTCTGTCTGACGCGCATCCCCGAAACTTGCCTGAAAGCTGCGCTGCAGCGCCGGGCTATTGATTTTTACCACCGCGCCCAAGGTAGCCCGATCGAACTCCGCGCCGATGGCCGGCCCGCACACAAGGCTTTCCAAAAGAATATAACAGAGGATTTGATAGATTACAGAACGCATTTTCGTTTACACCTATTATTCTTATTAAACATTTGATAAAGTGTATCACTAAAAATATGTTTTTGCCAAAAAACAACACGTATTGTGGTTACAATGTAAAAATGTAACAGTTTATTACTACGTGAAAATGTAACATTTTGTGGTAGCCTTTAAAAAATAAAACTTTTTTAA
>JAMWCB010000090.1 GCA_023819605.1 Candidatus Omnitrophota bacterium | reverse complement strand
GCGCTCAAAACCAGCGCGTCGGCGTCCGCGTCGCTTGCACGCACGCTAAACCGCAATTCCGCATTTTCCACCGCGCTCTTGTCCCCGATCGCTTCCAGCACCGGCGCGCGATTGCTCTCCTGCACCCGGATGCTGATCGTCTCCCGCGCGCTCTCTTTCCCGTCGCTTACCGTAAATTCTATGTTCTCGTAAACGCCCGCCTGATCATACCCAGGCACCCACACGAATTCTCCCATCCCGTTGCCGTTGTCCTCAAAGCTCGCTCCCGTAGGCAACCCGCGCGCGCTCAAAACCAGCGCGTCGGCGTCCGCGTCGCTTGCACGCACGCTAAACCGCAATTCCGCATTTTCCACCGCGCTCTTGTTCCCGATCGCTTCCAGCGCCGGCGCGCGATTGCTCTCCTGCACCCGGATGCTGATCGTCTCCCGCGCGCTCTCTTTCCCGTCGCTTACCGTAAATTCTATGTTCTCGTAAACGCCCGCCTGATCATACCCGGGCACCCACACGAATTCTCCCATCCCGTTGCCGTTGTCCTCAAAGCTCGCTCCCGTAGGCAACCCGCGCGCGCTCAAAACCAGCGCGTCGGCGTCCGCGTCGCTTGCACGCACGCTAAACCGCAATTCCGCATTTTCCACCGCGCTCTTGTTCCCGATCGCTTCCAGCGCCGGCGCCGTGTTCACTTTTTCCAATATAATCGACCCGTTGGTGGCCTGAATCGTTATATTTTGGGCCATCGCGTCGGAGGCGTAATAATTTTCAATCGTCAACGTTTCCTGCTGAATCGGCGCACCGGCAAGAATATTTAACGCTATAATTGCCAACTCACCGTCCGCCAGTGTCGTTTGGTTGAGTCCGAACACCACGACACGCACTACTCCGACGGAGGGGGTAGAAAAAAGTAATGATTTATTGGCTTGGGCCACCACCGAACCGGGAGTAACCGTACTCAACGCAAATTTCGTTGAATCATAGCGCACGTCGAAATTTAAACCGGTGGCTATCTGCTGCGGCTGAGAAGCAATGGTCAGCGGCACGGCAACGGACGCATCGCTATCGGTTACCGTTTTTCTCGCTAATTGCAATACAACCAACTTTTCTTCCTGGCTGAAAACCGGCGCCGCGGGCGCAAAACAACAAAGCATAACCGAAACACATACTAACCACCGCAAGCTTCTCATACAGCTCCCTTTCTTTTCACTACCCTGCCTGATTTGACAATTTCTGTATCGCAATAAAAAAGCTTATACCCTGGTTTTTCACCAGAATATAAGCTTCCCCACGCAGTTTAGAGTATGCCTGACCATTCATGCCTTGTCAACGGACGGTAAAAATTTTTTTACGCAGCGCGGAACAATGCGGGTTTTTCCAATTATGCGCTGCGCACACAAAAATTAACTGCGTGTTCCTTGCAAAACAAAACTTTTTATGATATTAGTTTACAAGTTTATAATTATTTGTCTTTCGATAACCATGGTGCACGCACATGCGCTCTCTTTCCAAATATATCGCTTTCATGCTCATTATCAGCCTGCTTACCCCAGGCCATGCGGCGGAATTTTCTATGCCGGCATATTCCGGCGCTTCTCCAGACGCGCTCGCCGCGCGGCTTTCCCTGCATCATGAACAGGTGCGCACCATCTTTTCGCGCAGTGACATCAGTGCATTACGTCATTGGATCCTGCGTGAAAACCAAACTTTGCCGAGAAAAGACCGTGAAAATCCGCGTTGGTTGATCCTGGGGACTCTCGCGCTCACCGTTATACCGTTCTTATCGCTTTACCAAATGCTTGTAAGTACCCCCATCCATCCGGCTCCGCCCGCACAATCATACCGCGCAGAAAAATACCTGCCCGACGCAGCGCAACAAACACCCGCAAGGTCAACTAGTAAACTGCCTCGGCAAAGCGACGCAGATCAACAAACAATCCCGCTGTGGCGAAAATTTTTTACGGAAGACGCAACTATTTATAGCTTCGACGAAGATCAGCCAGCGAAAGATATTTACCAACGACTCAAAATTCTACTCGATGCAAAAAAGGAAATACAAACTATCGACAATGTGGAAAACTTAATTAACGAATTTTTTCCGGAATTGATGATACGAAAAAACGCGCGATCAACAGATCAAATTTCCGTCTTAATCTGCAAAGCGGAAAAAGCCACCCCGGAAATGCGACAGGCCATGGAATTAGAACTAAACCCAAAATCCGCTCTACGGCAATGGCCGGACTTATTACCCAACGACCCACACCTACTCATCCGTTTACTGCAAAGCAATCCGGCAGTGATCAAACAATTATTTAATCCCGAAGCCGCTTTGCTGCCCGATTTAGAACAAACATTCCGGCAGCTATCTGAACGATTATCTCTGGAAAATCTTACGTGGACAATTCGAGAAGTTTTCAACGCCCTGCTCAACAACGCACAAACTGCTGATGCCGCGCAACACCTCATCAAAAATTTGGCGTCTGATAAAAAAATCGTAGAAACGTTCATCAACGGAATCCGGGGATTTTTTACCGAGGATAACTCACCGGCGAAGACTGCTGTTTTAATATCTCATCGACTCAAGCCGGACGGCACATTAAATTTTAACCACACTGCACATCCCAACGCGTCGATGCTCGCCATGCTCATGGAAAGCAATCCCGAAGTAACCATAACGAGTTTAAAAAATGAAATCAGCGAACTTGAAAATTCTCTCGCTACCGCGTCAGAAACCGAAAAGATTGATTTCATTGATAAAATGTTCTACTTGACACAACTCTGGTACCTCACCAGCCTCGCCGAGCACTTCGGCATAGAAATCGACACACCACCAGCGGCTGTACATAAACAAGCTGCAGCCAAATACATGAAGGCAATGCTGGAAGACTATAAAAATCTACCGCCGGAACAGCGAATTATCGGGAATTGGGCCACGTTATTCTATACTTACTGCGCCCATGGGATTTTTCCCGATCAGGCACATTACCGGGAACTCGTCCTTGAACTGAGGCCGAATGCAATCGATTTGAACAAGGATTATCTACTTCAGATACAAATCGGCTATTTTGACTATCAGGAAAACCCGCACGGACTATCCTCACCCGAAACGCTTGCCACTAATATGTTTGAAAATGTGAAAGAAGAATACCTGCGCAATCCGATACTACCTCCGCCGGACGAGGCACAAACAGAGGATGTGCCCCGTGACTATACGAACGACGTCGCCCAACTCACTGCGGCAAGATTCTACACGGCGTATTCCTGGCTACAAAACACGCCTGATTCTCAAGATTGGCGCCGCCTGCTTGAACGGGCGGCAACAGAATCACCCAGTCCGCCGGTTCCCTACACGAGCTTTAAGATTCCAAAATATACTACGGCTGCGGCATCCAAAACACGACTTGAAAAAAATGCAACAGCAGCTCCACGGACTATGGCGCTGCCGCAGGCCGTCAGCCAATCCATTTAATCCTCGACTCTCCGGGAGCGCACATGCTATGATTAACTATGGATATGAATAAAAATCAGAACAGCCAACGCCTCAATAAACTAATCGCGCAGAGCGGCCTCTGTTCCCGCCGCGCCGCCGATGCGCTGATTCGCGCCGGTAAGGTCACCTGTAACGGCGCGGTCGTCCGCGATCTTTCCACGCGGGCCGACCGCGACACAGATACCATTGCCGTCGACGGAACGCCGCTAAAACAAGAAAAATTACTCTACCTGATGCTCAACAAACCGGCGGGCTATGTCACCACCGTCAAAGACCCCCACGCGAAAAAAACCGTCTATGATCTTCTGCCGAAACTGCCGGCGCGCGTTTTCCCGGTCGGACGCCTGGATAAAGATACCGCCGGGCTGCTCCTGTTGACCAACGACGGGGAATTTGCGTTTCAACTAACGCATCCCCGTTTCGGCGTAGAACGGGTTTATCTGGCCGAAGCCGCCGGTAAAGTAGGCGATGCGCTGATTCGACAATTGGAAAAAGGCGGTATGCGTATCGACGGCTATTCCACAACCCCCTGCGCTATCGAATTACTCGCCCGCAACCAGATACGCACGCGGATGAAAATCACCCTGCGGGAAGGGCGCAAACGACAAATCCGGATTATGCTTTCGCACATCGGCCATCCGGTAATGCGTTTAAAACGAGTACAATACGGCAAACTCACGCTGGGCACACTCGAAACGGGACATTGGCAGTACGTCCGCAAACAGGATATTATTTAACCGACCGCCTCACCCGCCACCAGCGAATCGCCAAAAAAATCAAACCGAAATTTGTGTTTTTCTTAAACCGTGCTATACTTTTTAAACAGAACATAAAGGAACCCGATGTCTAAAGGAACCCCCTACATCTCCACATTGCCGCTGGACGTACTGGCGATCAGCATGACCTGTATGTGCATCCTCAACTGCGTCATGGCCTTTTTATTTATCTTCAGCATTATCGCCGCGTCATTCAATATTCAGGTTTCGTTCGGAAAAAAAGGTTTTGATTTCCTGGTCGTGCAAGGCGAGAAAAACTACAATGGCTATGGATTATCGTTCAAACGCGGCTTGGTCATCAGCAAATACTTAGAAAGAAACGACGGGGAAACAATCGTCTCCCAAATATATCCGTAAACGTTTCCCTCCCGCGGCGCGAAAATATCTGCAGTTACTGAATAAAATATCCGGATACCCGCCAAATATTATCGGTATCCTTCATGACCGTCACCGATTCCGTGGCGTGTTTCTTGCGTTCGAACGCCGAGGTGTAATCGACTAAAACGTACTCTCCGTCCGGCGCGGCCGGCATCGTCGTCACATACTGCACTGCCGCAATTTCCCGCGACACATTTTTCCCTAACGGCTGCCGGTAACCGCGCATCATCTGCTCCCACTGCTCCTGCGGCACCGCGTTTCGGAAAAAACCCGCCGACTGCTTCCAACTGTCCACATACTTTCCGTCATCGATCAGCGCCAGCCACACCGCGGCAACCTGCTGTCCCCGCGCTTTTTTCGCTGCAAATTCCGTCGCGGCGGCGGATGCGCTTTCCCCGACCTTTCCCGGTACTGCCTGCGCCTTCGCCTGCACTGCCGCGCCCAACATACTCATCATAATCGTCAATGCCGCAACGCCAATTTTACGCATATCGCCACCCCCTCCTCCTTGAGTGTTTCAATGATGCCGTGACCTGAAGTCATTATGCCTGAGCCGCGAAAAAATGTCAATCGACCGGTAGCGAAAGAGCAGGGCTTATAGAGACTTTTCTATTATGCTCTCCCGTTGTGATAATTGCATCGACGAACTTCCACACGTAATGTCGCGGTAATCCAATATACAAAATACGGGGCCACGTTGTGCAGTGTCTAACGCGACAGACTCGCTTGCCGGCAATAGCCAAGCCATAGCCGGAGACTTTGCGTGAACCGCTTGATTCTTTTGCCTTTGCTTGGGCGTAAAGGACGGGGAAAAATTTTTTTTCAAAAACATATACATCGCCGTTACAATGCCCAGCAAGAGAATAAACGGAGCAAATAAAACGGCGCCGTTTTTATCAATGATCTTGTTCATCGCCCGTGCCCCACCCGCCGTTGATGCCGCCGTTGCCGTTTTCGCAGGCCCGTGCTGAGCCAGATCACCACCGGGTCTCGTCGGATTGGACTGCTGCGGCAATAGTGACGCGTCGTGATCCGCAGGAGCATCCAGATTATCCAGAGTATCCGGCGACAGCACAGGGGTCCCCCCAAATATGCTTACGCCGGACTCATCGAATTGTTGTAATGATTCTATTTTCTTCCGAAGGTCATCTTTTATGCTTACTAACGGCCCATCCGCCGGATTGATAAAAGAATCAATTTTATCATACATGACCTGAATGATTTTCAAATTCTCTTCAAGTAATTTATACTCCTCATCCTCGGAGTATTCGCGGAGCCGCGAGATATATCCCTCTATGGTAAATTCTAAATCATCCATTATATACTGAGGCGTTTTATGCCCATGACGGCTCGCTTCATACAAAAAATTCCACAGGGCGTCGATTGCCGCGGCCTCCTGTTTAAGCCAGGCCGCTCTGTTTTGCCCCGAATACAGTACCGGTGCCGTTTCCCCATCCGGCGTTTCAAATTTCATGAGCTGAGGTAAAACCGTTAAAAAAATGTCACGCTCTCCCGCCAAAGCTTGCGCGACCATAAACGCCAATACTTTATCATCATCATACTGCTCAAATCGCAACAATAATATCGCAATCGCACCGGCAACCCCTTCTATTCCTTTTAACGCGGCAGATGCCTGCTCAAAATCCTGCTCGAAAAGCTTTAACGCCTGCTCCGGCTGATTAACGAAGTAATCACGAAATAACATATTTTTTACTTTTAGATCTTTAATTTCATTCAGCACCGCAATAACAGCCCAAGGATCGGTGTCCAGTAACCCGACTACCGCTGACGTGATATATTGATTATCCGTGCAGAGTTTCGATTTCACCGTTGGATCATCGGATTCAGACAATCTGTCTATAAACCCCCTCACCTCATCTGGTACAGCAGCGACCTGCTGCCGGTTAACGGCTGCGGGCAAGACACTCGAATCGCTGGCGGAATCTTTCGGATCCGATGCGTCCGATTCTCCCACGTTAACTTGAATCCATTCGACGCGCGCTTCGCTGATCGCAGCAAAACATCCTTTAAATTCCACCTTTTCTTTTAATTTTGCGCGGAAAATCGACATCAGGGTATCGGCATCGGTTGAACGCAAACTTAAGCTGTCGGCAAAGGCATCTCGCACCACAGCTACCACTTGTGCATCCGAACAAAGCTTTCCACCTTGCCAAACAGCCAGCGTGAAATTCGGATGCAGCAGCGATTCAGACTGACTCAAGGCAAGTGCCGACAGACGGAGCGGATTCACTGCCGTCGATGTAGTTAACGAGCTTCGGTCACTATTGTCTGGCTCTATCTGTTGGGACGCTGGGCGTGCCGCAGAATGCGCACTTTTTAAATCTGTTTCCGCAGTCGCATTACCGCGAACCAACGCGATCATCGCTACTGCCGCGCAAGGAAGGATCAGGCAATATTTTATCACGCCCCACGTACTCTGTAAGATACTCAACACGTTAACCGAAAAAGCATGACCCGGCAGCACGGATTGCGCAACAGGGGAACTCGCTGCGGCCGGCAAACCCCTGCTAACGGCACCCATGTCCTGCATCGCGCGCGCGATTGCCTGATGCAGCACGGGTTGGCTGATCACGACCGACGGCGATAAACAATGGTTATTCCGCGCAGCGTCCGACGCGCACGCGGCACCGGTTACCGTGAGGGCGTTGATGAGCAACACGGCGATACCGCGCAGCCGCCAAACAAAAGTATTTTTTTTCACCTCACACCTAACTTTCTCAAACCCGCACCGAACCGCGATCTACGGATAAACCCGCTAAATCGCATACTGAATCGACGCTGCGGACAGCGCTACCGGCATACCTGACCTCGGCATAAACACACCGTGCTCCGGCGCGTCATTTCGCACATCCTGTTGTTCTATACCTAAATTTGACTTTTTAGGGATATATGGTAAAAACCAAACACTATTTAATACGCCGAAGCGTTGGTGAAGCCAATCCGTCGGCGCGATTAATTTATTTCTCACCTCGCTTAACCATCTCGACTGTAAGGCGGATAATATCTGGCTTTTTGGAGAATTACTTAAATGAATGCTTGGTTTCCAATCTCCCGATATACCCAACATTCG
The DNA here is from genome assembly GCA_023819605.1 of Candidatus Omnitrophota bacterium. Lineage (GTDB taxonomy): Bacteria > Omnitrophota > Gorgyraeia > B26-G9 > B26-G9 > JAMWCB01. The sequence continues at coordinate 2,485 of JAMWCB010000090.1, read as the reverse complement.
TGGGTACGTTCCGGTTGTTTTGATCAGTTTCTCACTCAGGTTTCCAAAAATATTTCCGGCAAAACAGGCGCCGGAAGCAATCGTTACGCCGGAAAAATCCGGATTATTTTTCAAATATGCCGATAGGGCAGCGGCTAAAGGATCTACCGATAAAAAAAGGGGTGCTTTGTTGAATTGCGGCGCATCGGCGTCCGGCGCACTCGGTTCATGCAAAATTTGAAAACCGGTATTCAACAGACTGCCGTGCGCGTTGATAAAAATAAGCAGCCGCCCCTGATGCGACGCGATTTTTTCAAGAAAATTATGCATAGTCCGCAGGGAAGCCTGCCGATCGCCATATTGAGCCTCGAACACCTCCACACGCATTTCCGGCTCGATCCCCGCCAATTGTCTTTTCAAATAACGCGCCTGTTTCGCCCAAAGAAGATTCGACTTCATCCCCGGGACATCATCATGACTGGCAAGGATAAGCACGGTTGTGTCCGGGCTGAGCAATATCGCTGTTCGTAAATCCCCAACAATTACGCTGATACTCTCCGAAATCGTATCCGGCGTGTTCGCGAGTCCAGCTGTCTGCATGAACTCAACAGTATTTTTCAACAGTTCATAGGTTCCCCGCAGGCTGCATGGGTGATTCATCTCGGCGGCGGCACGCGTAAATGCCGGATGCGTGAAAATATTTTTTATTAAGGCTAATTTTGTATCGGTAATTGAGCCAAAAAAATCTTGAAAGAGCATCCGGTCGTAAAAATAAAGGAGGTTTAATTGCCCGGCAGGCGGAGATTTTTGCCAGAGACGTTCCATCACCGAATAAAATTTTTCCACGGCTTTCGGCAAGAAGGACAGGTGGATTTTATTGAACAGCCGGCGGTAACTGAAACAGGAATCTTTAAGCGCCTCATACGCTTTATCCGGCGGTAACACAACCAGCTGTTCGGCTAATTCCGCTGCCGGCTGTTCGACGGCATCGACACGATTAAATAAAAAAGCGCCATTAAGCAAACGGCTGCCCAGATATAATTTTAACCGGCGATCGCCGGTTTGCGCATACATTTTTTGCAGCACGCCGACATATTCCTGAGCAACCTGAAGATCCGCATCGATAAAAAACGGCAGATTGTACCGCAGCGCTACGCTATCGTGATTACGCTCGATCAGGGTGAGCCAGACATCCCACGACATATCCAGCAATAATCGTTTCTCATCAAAAGAAGAGGCTATCGCCGGAGTATCCATCAGCGTTAACAGCGACGGCAAACCGCCGAGGATATCCCGCAACATATCCGCGGACATACTTTGTTTCAGAGACTCCATTATTTCTTTCACCAACTCATCGTTTCCCATATACTCGTCGACTACAAAATCGTGCCAGGGGATCTGCCGGCGCAATGCCGCGGCCGCTATTCCCGCCGCAATTTCTGCCGCGATATGCTGCAAGGAAAAATCCGCCTGTTCTGCATGAATCCGGCCGGTAATTATCGCCGGCATCTCGCCGATAAATTCTTCCGGCGACGAAATATTCATCGCATACGTTTCCTGCAAACAAACGGTAATCTCCCGCAAGAGCGGCCGGAGCGCGGACGCCGCCATTTTAGAATAATGCCGTCGAATCATTGCATAAAATAATGGTTCGATTGTCGTTTTAAAAAATTTTTGTTTATCCTCGCGCGGAATAATCGACGCATATTCCCACAGTAGATTATCTAATTCTGCATTAAATTGACGCCCCTCATCCAACCGGTGAATTGCGGCGCCGGACAACGAAAAAAAATGGTGCGGCGATTGACACCCGCACAGCACAGCCAAACACGTGCCTACGAGAAAAAAATCCTTGATCAACTTCGCGGCCGCGGCAAAAGTACCGGTCGTACCGCGCGGAGACGATTCGTCCTGCTGAGTAATTGATCGTTGCGGGGCGAACCCGGCGACCGCGAAGCGTTGCTTAAACTCACTATTCTGTATTTGCAGGACAGGATTTAAAGCATACATCACGTTTGCCTGCTGAGACGGCGCGGCAGGGACACACGGACAAATTAAAGAAAAAATTAACGCAAGACTTATCAGTCGATGCCCATCGTGCATTCGAAAATACCTCGCAATCCTTACCGGCAGATTTAGCCCGCATATTTCAGAACTCGTCTGGCGACGAGCAAAAAGCTTCAAATCAATATATATTTTCATAGCGATACATATGCAATGATACGTACCTATCCAAAATTTAAAGGTGTTTTATTACATCGTGAATTTTAAAATCAGTAAATTGTAGCATATTCTGTCAAAATTGCAAAATTCAGGCAGGTATCTTTTCAGTTCTTTACAGTAAGTATTTTCAGACAGGCGGATGAGCGATGAGGAGCCCCTGCCCTTTCAAAATTTTGCCGTGGATTGTTCCGTAGCTATGGAGGCGCGAGCGGAAGCAGCCTGCCCCGCTGTTACGGCAGCGTTTTTGCCGTGGCGGGGGACAGCCGCAGCGCCGTTGAGCCAG
>JAMWCB010000089.1 GCA_023819605.1 Candidatus Omnitrophota bacterium | reverse complement strand
GCACGGCATGATTCAAATTCCCGCCGAAGCGAATCGAGCTCCGCTCAGACAACACCTGATAATGCGCTTTAAACGTCATCGCGAATGCCGCTAAACCGACGCAGAGGTACAGCGCCGCCCGGCTAAAAAAAAGCAAGCGCGGCAGCAGTAAAAAATTCGCCGGATAATGCAAAAAATGCTCGCCGGCAAACGCGCGAATCGGCGGAGCCAGGACAACAGATAGCGGCGCGCGCGGGGCATAAAACCACAACGCCAAAATTCCCGCTTCGCATAAAGTTAGGAAAATAAGCGGCGCGAGCGCCCCCGGGTGCTGCACGAACAACGCAAGAGACTGTTTCCATATAGAAAATTTGCTTGATTTCATAATTTCCTCGCCGACGGTTACAGATTAACGTATTTAGTGTGCGCCTGCAATTGTTTATTTTTTAAAATCGAGAAACCCCCAATTCCGCAACCAACGAAAGGTGACTAAGGTCACCACGACCAGGGCCAGCCAGCCGAAAACCCCCTTCATCCCGGTAAAACTCGCCGCAATCAACCCATAGCAGCAGGTGATAAAATACAACGAAATAACCACATGCCGTTGCGATTGGTGAACTTTCAGCAAGCGGTGATGCATATGATCGCCATCGGCCTTAAATACCGGGCGGCCGGTGGAGAGGCGGCGCACGATGGACAGGCTCGTATCCAAAATCGGGATAGCCATGGCCAGCACCGGCACAAACAGAGTAAAAACCGCGGTACTTTTCTGCGCGCCGACGATGGCGACCACCGCCATGATCATCCCGAGAAACATACTGCCGGTATTGCCCATAAAAATCTTTGCCGGATGAAAATTCCAAACCAAAAACCCGAGCAATGCGCCGGTCAAGGTGATACTCAACACCGCCGCCGGCATCATCCCCGTGCGCACATCCGCGCAGAATAAAAAAAGCAGCGCGATCGCGCTCACACCGGCGGCCAGACCGTCCAGCCCGTCCAGTAAATTAATCGCGTTCATCATGCCCACGATCCAGAGCATGGTCAAAAATATGCCAGCGATGCCCACCGCCATGCTGCCGCCGAACGGCAAACTGATCAGGTTTATCTGAAAGCCGGAAAAAACCAAAATCGCCGCGATACCCGCTTGCGCGAATAATTTAAACCATGCCCCCCAATCAAACAAATCGTCGCCGATGCCCAAAATAACCACTAAAATGGAAGCGGCGCCCAACCCCACCGCCAGCGGCGGCGGCAGGCGCCAGGCCGCGGGAACGAACGGATATCCGCCGGCCAAGGCCAGCCAGAACCCCGCGGCAATCGCCAGGCCGCCAGTGGTCGGCACCGGCCGCGTATGGATTTTCCGGGGAGAAGGAATGTCAAAGATGCGCAGGCGAAGCGCGATAGCCCGAATAAAAAAAGTCAACACACCGGACAACACGCCGGCCGGAACAACTAATAAAAAAAATACCCGCAACTCATTCATCGTGTCGATTCCGCCTTTTCCCACATTGCCTGGCTTCGGCCAAACAGGACATTCCATAGCGCACGCGCGGAAGCCAGATTCAGCAGGCAAAAGTAGTACGGAATAAACAATAGTTTCACGCGCATCTTATATTTGTCCAAAAGCATCCCGGCCAGCGCGGCGGCATAGAACGCCGCCTGCGCGAACAATATCATACGGTAGAAACCATCGCCGGACAACAAAAAATTACTCGCGGCCAAAACAAGGGAAAATAAAAACACAAACCAACGCAAAAATTTATGGCTGAGAAAAGAAAAAAAACGCAGGGGGGATCCGCGGACAATCTCGCCCCAGAGCGTGAACGAAGCGCGCAATCCTTGACTGATGATGCGCACCTTGCGCCGGAATTCATCGCCGCCGGTCTCCGTGCTTTTCTCCTCGTTGATCGCCGCCGGCTCATAAATTAAATCATATCCCGCCGCGGCGACCCGCAGGGGGATCACGAAATCGTCGGCTAACGCCGGATCCACGGCGGTAAAAAGTTTTTTCCGAATCGCGTAGATCGACCCGTTAACAACCAAAAGTTGACGCAACGCGCTTTCTTTTTTCTTTAAAAATTTTTCATACCGCCAGTAAAAATTTTCCCCAACCGCAATCATCGAAGCGGCGTCAATCAGGCGCAATTCGCCGCAGACCAAACCGATTTTTTCATCCCGGAAATGCCGCGCTAATTTTCGCAGCGCGTCCGGTTTGTACATGGAATTCGCGTCGGAAAAAACGACAATGTCTCCCCGCGCCTGCGGCACCATCGCGTTTAACGCGGACATTTTTCCCTGGCGGGGGCGCTGCACCCACATCCGAATTCCGTCCGCGGCGTACCGCGCAACGATCTCTTCCGTTTTGTCCGTGCTTTCATCAACGAGAATGTAACACTCCAACCTATCTTTCGGATAATCCAACGCCAACATATTTTTAATTTTGCTCTCAATAATTTTTTCTTCGTTATAGGCCGCAACAAACATTGTTATCGATGGTGTAAACCCGTCATCGGCTCTGTTCTTTTTCGCACAAAATAACGCAAGCAGGCTGATCACCAGCGGATATCCCGCGTAGACAAAAATAATACAGAAAAAACTGCCCCAGAACAATATATACGCCATTATGTGCTCTCTTTTTGCCGGCCCGCCCGACAATCGGTACGGAAAGCCGCCGAACCAAACGCGAATTCAGGCGGCCGGCGCCGCTCCGCCGGAAACTTTCGAAAAATACGCGGAAAGTTCCCGGCTGATCGCCGCGTAGGAATAATGCGCAACCGCGTAGCTGCGGCTGCGCGACCGCCATGATTCCCATTCCGTGCGCCGGCGCAAAAAACGCCGGATCCCTTCGGCCATTGCCGGCGCGTCCGCACCCGCAAATAAAAAATCTTTATCCAAGCCGGATAAAATTTCCACGGTTCCCCCGACGGGTGTGCCCAAAACCGGCACGCCGCACGCCAACGCTTCCAACGTAACCAAGCCGAATCCTTCCAACGCTTCCGTTGGCAAAACAAAAATATCCGCGCTTTGATAATAACGCGCCAGCCGCTCATCGCCGACCCGTCCGAGGAGGCGGACCTGCTCCTGCAAGCCGGCGCGTTTTATTTTCTCCTCCAAAACGTTCCGCAAAAAACCGTCTCCAATGATCAACAAGAGTAAATGCGGCTCGCGCACCGTTAGGTTCTGCATCGCGTCGATGAGGTTTTCCAATCCCATCCGCGCCACTAACCGCCGCACCGTAAGCAAAATCGTTTTATCCGCCGGCAACCGCATGCTGGTGCGGAGCGCATGCCGATCCGCCGGGCAAAACCGTTCGATATCCACGCCGCCGGCAATGCGCGCAACGCGGGATCCGGCTATTCCGTAGAGTTCCCGCAACTGTTGTTCATTAAACGCGCTCAGGACGACGTAAAAATCGGCAAGCCGCAGCGTCGCCGCCTCTACCCGGCGAACCATCCGGAATAAGAGATTATTGAATATCCCGGCATAGGTTTTACGCCGGCTCTGTACGACGACCTCCTGATACATCGACGCGTGAAAGGTAAAAACACCCGGCTGTTTTTTTCGCGTCCGCATCAGTACCGGCAATGCCGGCAATACCGTATGCGCGTTAATAATGTCAAAATGACCCGCCCGTAAAAGCCTACCGGCAGCGCGCCATACCGCGATAAATTCCCGGATCGGACGCACGATAAACAGAAAGCGCCCCTGACTCGGCGCCGTATACCGCACCACTTCGATCCCCTCGATCGTTTCCCGCGGCGGATGCGCTGCATCCAAACGCAGCGTCAGCACACACACGCGGTGTCCCTGGCGCACCAGTTCGCGCGCCACGTAATACACATACGTATGCTTGCCGCCCGCCCCATCCGGATAGAATGAATCGGTAACCATCAAAATCCGCATAACTCCCCCTTGCACGGCCGGCGAACGGAACGAGGCGTGTTCAACTGACCACGCCGACGCGCCGCTCCGGCGGAACACCGGCGGCCGGCGCCGCTACACCGCTTGTTCATTGCACAGCGAACGGTATAACGCTTCATGCTTACGCACCATTATATCGAGCGTAAAATATTCCTGCACACGCTGGCGGCCGAGCGCACCCATCTTCCGCGCGCTCTCCGGGTTTTGCGCCAAATAGATGATCGCCTGCGCCAAAGCATGCGCGTCCCGCGGCGGCACTAAAATCCCCGTTCTTCCGTTTTCAACAAGCTCGGAAATACCCCCGACGTCGAAACAGGCGACCGGTTTGCCCATAAGCATCGCCTCCAAATTAACCACGGCCAATGCTTCACTGACGGAAGAAAGAACCGAAATATCGATGTCGGCCATAATGTTCGGAATATCGGCCCGGTACCCGCAAAAAACCGTATGCCCCGCAATACCCAAATCACGCGCTAACGCTTCCTGCCGGCTTTTCAGCGGCCCGTCGCCGACAATAAGAAAACGGGCGCCCGGCACGGCCATGATTACCTCCCGCGCGGCCTGCAAAAAAAACTGATGCGCTTTTTGCGCGTTAATCCGTCCGACAATCCCGATTAACGGCGCCTGGGGATCAATCGCGAATTCGCGGCGTATGCGGCCGGGCTGCACGCCACGCGCATACGTTTCAATATCCAGCCCGGCGTAAATAATCTCTATTTTAGCAGCGGCGGCCTGTTCCGTCGCGATTAAATCCTGCGCTATTGCCCGGGATGCGGCAACAATTTTTTTCGCCGACTTTACGCTGGTCATCATATCCCAACCCCGGTACAACCATATTTTATATTGATGGATCGGGAATTCCGTAATCGATAGATGCCGGGTAAATACCAACGGTACGCCGGCCAGCGCCGCGGCGATGCCCCCCAGATAATCGTGCAGGGGATAATGCGAATGCACGAGCGACACGCGTTCTTTTCGAATCAGGCGAACCGTGCCCAACAGCGCCGGCAGATCCAATTTACTTTTTATCGATAACGGGACGATCTGCGCGCCCGTTTTTTTAAACTCATCCGCGAGCGGAGCGTCGGGTGGATAGGCGACCATCATGTAAAAAGCGCGCCGATCGATTTTTTTCAACAGCGAGAGCAGCAGCGTTTCCGCGCCGCCGACACCTTTGTTCTCCTCGACCGCAGGAATCAAATGTAAAATTTTTACCGTGCTCTTCATCGCTTTGTTCCAACCGCCGCCCCCGCCGGCTTATTTACCTTGCCGACCAACCGTGCTCGGCAAGCGCGCGAATCCCTGCGTTATTGTTATCCCAACCGTCCCAAGTCGTCACCAGCAAACCCCGGCAGGCCGGCTGGCCTTCTACCTTGCGGGCCCACAGTTGAAGACTCTCTTCCTTCCAACCGGCTCCGAGATACTCGAAAGATTTCGCGGCGTACAGCGCCGGAGTTTTTTCCATTTTTTTTTGAAGATCCTGCGCGTCATACCACCAGGACAGCAGGATAACATCCGGCGGAACAAGATCGAGCGCGCCGCCGGTGGCCCCCGGCGCACCGCTATAGCTGACCTGAAAATCCGGAACGCCGCCCGTATGCCAAGGATTGAGCATATCGTCCCACATCATCACCCGCACCGCCGGATCGATCTGCCGCACGCACGATACTAACCCCTGTACATCCTCCGCCAAGAGCGCGGCCGGCGACAAGTTCCTCTTCCGACAGCGGGAATCGCGGCACATCCCGAATATGTCGTCATGGCCGATACTCACGTACCGCGGCCGCAACGCGCCGATCACATCGCGGAGCACACCGGAAAAAACCGCGTATGTCCGCGGCTCCGAAGGGCAATACGGAGTCATCCATTCTGCCGGATGGAACGGCACGATGCAATCGTAGCTGATCAAAACAACCTGGCCAGGGTCAATTCTCCCCTGGGGCAGCCGCATGACCCGCGTCGGCCGGTTATGACTAACGCCATAGGCGTGGCGCAATTCACCGTTCAATACGCGGTAATCCCTGCCTTCTTCATAGACCACGGTTTTATTCTGATCGGTAACGCAAATATCCGACGCTTCCGTGCGAACGACATTGATTAAGGCGCCATCCAAACAACGCAGTGAAAAATCGTCCAACCACACGGTACCGCTGCCCTGCGTACACGCCGCGCTGATTTGAACGGAAACCGCCGCCGGCAGAGTCTGAAAATTCAAGTCAAGCGCGCTCCAGGAATCCTGCGCATACTGCAAGGGCAAGTAGTGCGCGGCCAGGACATTGCCGGCGGCGTCGATTTGAGAAACTCGCACGGCAAAATCACGATCAGCGCCGACGGCGACCGTTTTTTTCTTGGCGTAACAGCGCAACTGATACAGCGCCTCCGGCTCGACGGCAATATCCGGAAAGCACAACTCCTTGCTCGGGCGCGCAAACGGCGCGGAAACAGAAAGCGTCATCGAGCTATGCCCGCTGCGGGCTGTAGAGGTATCGCGGCGCCAGTCCGCCTGCCCCGGTTTGCCGCGAACCTGCCATCCCGAGGGAAAGCAGCCTCTGCCGGCTAACTCAAAGCCGGCATTTTTTAAAGGGATATCCGCCGCCCGCTGCGGCACGGCAAAATCATCGCGCCAGACAAACGGTTCGTCCCTGATCCACACGCCTTCGCCGGCATGCGGATCCTTTCGCAATAAAGCCACGGCAATACCAAAACTCTGCAATTCCGAAATCGGCTCAATGTGCCGCTGCCGGGCGTACGCGAATAGTTCCTGCAGCACGAATTTATTGCGTGTGCCCGGCACCAACGTATCTTTTTCCAGTTCCCAAAAAGAATCTTCACTGATGATCGCGGCATTTATTTTCAGATGGGACAGAAAGTCGATTTTTTTCCGCATTTCCTGTAGCGTGCCGGATAATCCTAAAAGATGGATACCGCGTAGCGGCAGCGACGGATAATCCACGATGCGCAAACCGGGAACACTCCACGACGCAGGTCGCGACGCCCTCAAAAGCTGCCGCAACGATTGCACGCCATAGAATATTCCCGGCGCAGCCTGCGCCGTAATAACAATCGCCGCCGGAAAAACTTCCAACAAATATCCCTGCCGGCCAAGCCGGGCCAGCGTTTCCGCAGACGGCGCGCGGCCGCTCAGGCCGCCGGCGGCGCTATCTAAAACAATACAACGCTCCCGGTTGCCCGTGAACATATACGACGTCGCGACAATTTCCAACTGATCATGCAGATATCCCCGCAATTGCTGCGCGGCAAACACCGCATCCGGATCGCCGGCGGAAACGAGAATCCGCCAGGTGGTATCCAGCGTCACCGTGTAATCATACTGCGTAAGCTGTTGGGGAGCCGGAACGATGGAAACGGCGGCGGCAGCTCCGTCAGACACGGGCAGCACGCCGAAAGCGGACAGAACTGCAACGGCTACGATACCGGCACTCTGTATGTTTAATCGCAACCACACCGGGCAAATTCCTCCTCGCGGCATTTCGAAGCGCGCCGCGTGAAACGCACTGCCGCGCAGGACAGGTACGGCCGCGCGGTCGACGCTATTGCGCCGTCCGCCGGCACCGCGGACACGCCTTAACGCTGCGGCAATACCAGGCATCATGATCCCAAATATCCGGATCACTTGGCGGCACCGGCATCTGTGCCGCCAAGTAAAACTCGTGAACCTTACGCAGCACATAACCGGCGGGAGGAAGCATGCGCAGCAAGCGCATCCAGCCGTAGGCGGCCCAAGGATCATGCTGCAACTGCGGCGAAACACTCAGGATACCGCAATCGCGCACGGTGTCGGCTTCGGCCAAAAATGCCTCAATCGCCGCGTGTACGCCGTAATTAAACGCGTCATGCAATAAAATATATCCTTCTGCCGCCATGAACGGCAGCACGGCTTTTAGTTCGGCGTACACCTGTGAATATATGTGGATATCGTCGATCAGCGCAAAATCCAACGGCCCGCCGAGCAGTTCCACCGCGCGCGGTATCGCCTGCGGCGAAGGCTCGGCAAGCAGCTCGAAACGGCCAAAAAAAAGCCGGCTCGGCACCTGCACTAACGCGCCGGGATCGATCCCGACTAACCTGCCCGTCCCGTTATCCTCCATTGCGTTGGCGATAATCAGCGAGGAGCCGCCGCGCAAAACACCGGTTTCGAGCGCGCGTTGCGGTTTTATGCCGCGCACAAGCGCGTAGAGAAAAAGCCGGTCCTCAATCCGCATATCGGACGGAGCCGTGTAAACAACCCCCACGCGCTCGGGGCGGCGGGAATTATAAACGTCCGGACGCTCGATTCTTTGGCACAGGCACCTATACACCCACCGCACGAACCGTGATAGCGGTTTCGGCAGAACTCGATTTATACGCATTGCCATCCTTCGAAACATCGGATATACCCTCTCCGGCGCCCGCCTTCGCGCGAACGGTGGTCATCGGCGAAAAACCCCACCACCACCCTATTTTCCGCTATCCTGCTTCGCTAATTGGTGCAAAACCGCGGAAATCGGGACGATCAGCCAAAACTGCAGCAATTGATTATACGAGATAAACATGCCGCCGACCAAATAAATAATCAGCGATACATAAAAACCCGCCGCAATATCCGCAAGCAGCAAATCATTGCCTGCTCTGAATCTTTTCTGCGCCTCTTTTAAACAACGGAAGCTGGCCTTGAACAAAAGCAGAAAAAACGCCAGGCCGGCTACTCCCATCTCCGCTGCCGTTAAGATAAACGTATTATGCGCGTTCAACAATTTGTGCGGCAGCGTGCCCGAGGTCAAGGATGTCTTAAAAAATTCCCAATGCGATAATCCCCAGCCGACGCCGGTCAGCGGATTTTTTAAAATCATCTCGATACCGGTTTGCGCCGCGACAATACGTTCGTTGATCGCCGGATCGTCTAAATTCAAAATGCTCTGAATGCGATCCCAGTACGCCGCCGGGATAAAACAGGCCAGCGCGGCAAAAAAAAGCGCAATCAGTAAACCGCTGACCACGATATTGCTGCGTTTACGTATACGCCCGCCCACCGTAAACAGGAGCACGCAAATCAACATAACGAAACCGGCGCGTGAATAAGTTAAGGCGATGCCGCCGCTGATGCACAGCGCAAAAAGGGCGAGAACGACCTTAATACCGATATGGCGATAATAAAAAAAGAGGCTTAAAATAACCGGCAGCGGGACAATCAGTTCAAACGCAAAATAATTAGGGTCATAGGACAGGCCCTTGAGGCGAAGCATCGCGCCTTCCTGATAGCCGATCCCATGCACGTACTGATACAATCCGACGAGTGAAAGCAGCACGGTGATCACACCGAGCGCCCAGGTGAGGATAATCATTTGCCGGCGCGTTTTAACGATGTGCAGGATGGCGAAATATATAATAATCGCTTTGGGAGCAAGCTCAAAAAAGAACGGCAGGCTCGCGTCGGGAAGTTTAAAACTGGTCAGCAGGGCCACCGCGAAATATCCGAGCAGAAAATAATTCTGGGGTATTTTTACTATTTTAAAATCCTGATAAATAACCGTGTGGATCAACCATACAAAAAGAACCAATATCGACAGGGTCATCGCCGGGCGGATAACCGCCAATTGCGGCAGCCAATAGGACGGATGGAAAAAAGCGCCGACGAGTACGACAATAATTGCCGTGAACAAATTAAAAAAAATAACCAGACAGAGCGCACCGCCGATAAAAATACTCACCGCGATATACCAAGGCAGGAACAACAGGCTGAGGCCAACGCACACGGACAGCGCAGCCAACGCCAGCATGCCCAGCGTGGGCAATTCCAGGAGCGGCCGTTCGACCCCTCGCTCACCGATCACCGGCTGTTCCGGCGAATAACGATTCTCGTTCATAGACTGCTTACCTTGCTAAGTTCAGCCCCCAGGCAACGATGCGTTTCGCCCGGGCTAAAATATTATCCCATTTTTTTCGTTTTTCCGCGGAACTCATTAAAGCGGCCGGCGGCAGTAGCACAAGCATTCCCAACGCTGCCGCGACAAGCAACACGCGATGAGTCACCACCGCGCCCCAGCCGCAGTTTTTTTTAAAAAACAGCTCAACGGCTTTAACCATTTCCACCTGCATTTTTAACGGCGCCTGCCCGGCGCTTTTGTTCCAATAATGGATAATCCGCGCCGTAGCGACGAAATACACCTTCCAGCCGGCTTTCCTGGCGCGATAGCAGGTATCCGCATCTTCGGCGTACATAAAAAATGATTCGTCGAACAACGGGCCGATATCCTGCAACAGGCGGCGACGTACAAGCATACAGGCGCCGGTTATCGCCTCGACCTCCCGTGTATCGTTATGATCCCACGCGGTCATTAAATATCGGCCGCACAGCGCATTCCGGGGGAATCGCTTCTCGAGCCCGGTATAGCCGAAAAACTGGCCCAGCGGTGTATGAAAACGCCGCGCGCACTCGTAGCGAATCTTACCGTCTTGGTCGCGTATCTGCGGCCCGGCGATCCCCGCATCGCC
>JAMWCB010000001.1 GCA_023819605.1 Candidatus Omnitrophota bacterium | reverse complement strand
CACTGTGGCGCCGGTTGTTTCTCGAAATAATGATCTCGACTCTGTGCGCGTGGTGCAAGCTTCTGCGCCTGCGCAGAAATCAGCCGGTAAATCGAAAGGGAAGCAGCCGGTAAATTCGCAGATAGCCGCGCGAGCGCCGTCCGCGAAAATTGCTGTTCTGCATACGCCGGATTCACCGGAGGGACAAGGAATTGCCCGGCGGATGCTCGATGACAAAGCGCGCCGGGGAAAAATTGCACCCGGTGTTAGTAAAATTGCGCAAACGGCGACAGAGACCGCGGCACCGTCTCTTACCGCAGCGATGATCCGCGTACTTCCGCAAAAAGAATCGGCGGTGCGTGAACAGATGTACGAAATGTCTATTTAAATAACCGGCGTAACTACCAGGCCACAGGGATGGGAATGCCTTGTGGCCTGTTTTTTTTTCAGAGGCACGATCACCAAGCTGGTAAAAATATGCGCATTATTAATTTTCTGTATGCACTGTTCATGATTATCGGCGCAGTTGGCGAATGCAATTACGTAATCGCCCAGACCAATACTCCGCCGGAATTTCCGGGAAACATATACCCGGATCATGATACCGGTGGATATTCTTTACAGGAACAGCTTATTGGTTCGCCGTTTTTTGACCAGGATGGCGATACGCATTATCAGACGCAATGGCAAATCCGCTCTTCGACCGGTACTTATGCAACTTCCCCTGTTTATTCTCAAATCTTCACTGGTAGTAATTTAACAACCCTGACTATTCCTGCCGGAATTTTGCAACCATCCCAAACATATTATTGGCGGCTACGGTATGCGGATAATCGCGGCGCCTGGTCGGATTATTCCGGAGAGACGAGTTTTTCCACCCGTCCGGCAAACACCGTTCCGAATAAGCCGTATAATGTGTATCCCAATGATGGAATGCCGGAGGTTCCCTTGCCGGTAACGTTACGGGCGAATAATTTTATCGATATCGATAACGATACGCACGCGCAAACCCAGTGGCAGATTACCACCGTCGCGGGCAATTATGCAAGCCCGGTTTACTCGCAGACGTTTAGCGGCACAAATCTGACGTCATTAACCGTTCCGATCGGTATTTTGCAGTATTCAACTACTTATTATTGGCGCGTGCGTTACGCCGACGAACATGGCGCCTGGTCGGAGTATTCGCGGCAAACCAGTTTTACTTCCAAAGCAATCAGTTCAGTCAATACCCCGCCAAATTCGCCGATACATTTATATCCTGATGACGCCATGATTGTCGACAGCTTATCCGTGGAGTTGCTGGTTTCGGATTTTCGGGATCCGGACAACGACGCGCATGCGCAAACGCAGTGGCAAATAAGCGTCGTTTCGAACGATTACAGTGCGCCACGGTATTCACAAACATTCAATGGTGTCAATTTAACGATTCTGCCGGTTCCCGCCGGTGTATTAGAGGATGGGAAAAACTATTATTGGCGGGCGCGCTATGCCGATGCGCGCGGCGCCTGGTCGGATTATTCGGCGGAGACCAGTTTCCGCACCGTGCTGCCGGCTTTTTCTTTTACACCGGCGCCGGTGCCCGCGGCTCAGACAATTTTTGCCGGAGAAACAGCGCGGTATACCATTTCCGTTTCCGGAGAAAACGGGTTTAATGCGGCGATAAACCTTTCCGTTGCGGTTTCGCCCCAGCCGGTAAACGGTGCAGTGGGATTAGTGTATCCCGCGTTTATTTTACCGGGAACTACCGCCGAGCTTTCCGCGGCCGGTTCGCCGGATTTAACTCCCGGGACATATACGCTGACGCTCAGCGGCACCAGCGGAGCGCTTAGCCGGACAGCCGCGGTGCAATTAATTGTTGATCCGGCTCTGCAGATTACCACGACCGTTGCGGCCGATGCTCATCTAACGGCCGCGTATTCGCAGGTTTTGCAGGCAACTGGCGGACAGCCGCCGTATTCCTGGCAGATAAGCGGCGGATTGCCTCCCGGAATTTATTTCGACGCTGCTTCCGTGACATTGTCCGGGGTTCCGGTTTCGTCCGGTATCTACAGTTTTTCCTGCCAGGTTACGGACAGTGCGCACCATGCCGCGGCACGTGAAGTCCTGTTGATTGTCTGGCCATATCCGCAGATGGCGTGGGGGCAGGGGGTTGTCCTGGAGATCACGAATTCTACAACCGGCGCGACAGGTTGCAGCGCGGTGTTTAAGGACGCGTATTCCGCCGTCGAGTCCTGCGGCGCACTGATTTCCGGCGCGGCATGGACGGCACTCGGGTTAATGTACGCGGATAACGGCGAGTATTTGCTGAAACTGCCGGTTCCTTTTTCGCAGCAGTTCGCCGGTAAACATTATGCGCTCAGCGCCGAAGAGGGGGAAGTATCGGTTCCGGCCGGCACGTTTGCGGCGAGCGTAAAAACCCGGCAGGAATTCGAACCGGGGTATTCCCCGCATCCGGATATAGTTTCTCTTGAACGCTGGTTCGCGCCGGGAATCGGAATAGTCAAGTGCGTTGCCCGCCGTGCCGACGGCTCGTCGATAACCGGCCAACTGCAGGACTATGCGCCGGCAGCAGGCGCCCAACTGCCCGAATTATTTCCGGCCGCGGACGGGTGGCAGTGGACGTTCGTTTGGACGGGAATGCGCGGTATAAATCCCGTCACTGAAACGTATGCCGTGGCCAGGGTAGCGCCGATTAACGGCCCGGGGGCGCAGTCTTCCCCGGTAATCAGTCTTGACTATACGCTCTGTTATCCTGCGTGCAGACTATCCGAGCGCAATCGTTATGTGCCCCAGGATATGGTTATCCTCGGCCGGTTGCGGGCGCACCGCGGGGTGCGTGAAAGCACGATACACTGTGAAGTTACTATTAACGGTATTTCTTTTGCGGGAGGAGTGCTTAACTGCCGTCCGGCCGGAATTGGGCAGATCGACGATTACTGGTATATGTATTATTTGCCGACCGGCCGCGTCAGCCAGATCGGCGGCAATGAACTGTATGACGCTGCCGCGGGATTTATCCCGCATACGCTCAGCGGTATGTATCTCAATCCCAATACCGCGCAGGCGGCGGTGTATAAAATTATCGATAATACGGAAAATTCCATCGTGGTGGCGGAACCAATCGTCGGCGCGCCGGCCGGCGGCCGCTATCGCGTTATGTTTGATTATGAGAGTGTCGTCGAATATCGCGTAACCGCTCAGGATAGTACCGGGCAGAATTTTACGTCCGACCCGTATACGTTTCAGATTCAAACCAGCGCGGAGGCACAATCTGCGCGCTTGACATCACCAGCGGTGACGCAGTTAAATTCCGGCGCGCAGACAACGCTGACTGTTTCAACTGGGTCGCTCAGCGGCGTCCAGCTTGTGTATAGCGCGGCGGAATCGATTGCGCCGCGTTTCGATACAACCGCCGCGGGTGCGGTTCCGGAACTGAATATCGCATATCCGATCGGCACACCGTTCACCGTGCAGCCGCGCATCGTTTTTGATCAGCCGGTGATGCTGCGCATTCCGTTTCCGTCTTCACTGGACGCTGCAACGGTAGCGCTTTACGCGTATAACGAGTACACAGGCTGGCAGGCGGTGGCGCTGTCTTCGGAGCTGACGAGCGCGGCGTACACAGTACCGCAGCCTCCGGCGGAAAGCCTGCAAGCCTATCGGGAAGTATATATACCGCATAGTAACTATACCGCTTTGCAGCTCGGCACCGCTCCTTTTTTAGCGTATATTTCCAGTGATCATCAACAGGGCGCCGCACCGTTGAGGGTATCCTTTAACGCCGCGACGCAGGGCGGCATTCCCCCGTACACGTTCGCGTGGGATTTTTCAGACGGCTCCTCGAGCGCTGAACAAAATCCGTTACATCTTTTTCCCTCGGCCGGTGTCTATTCGGTCGGCTGCGCGATCACCGATGCCGCCGCGACTATCCGGCATAAAAGTATTTCGATAACCGTAACCGCGCCGGTTAGCGAAAATTCTCCACCGCCGGATCCCGCCGGCAGTAACAGCGGCAGCGGGGGAGGCGGCTGTTTTATCGCCACGGCCGCTTTTGGCTCGCCCCTGGCCGCGGAAGTTATCGTTTTATGCCGATTCCGCGATCGCTGGCTGCTGAAAACCGCGGCGGGCAAAACCATGGTAACTTATTACTATGCCTTCAGTCCTTCCCTATCCGATTATATTACGGAGCGCCCGCGTCTGCGCGCAGGTGTGCGGGTATTGTTACAGCCATTGATTTCTGCTTTGAACAGGTTTCTTTTTTACTGATCGTATAGACTTCGCAAATAATCTTTTCGAGCAATCTTCTCCGGGCGCTATTTAACTTGTTTGACTGACTAACAGCGTGATAAAATATTTAAACCTTATAAGTTAAAAGGGCGTTTTGGGGGCAGACCTCAAAAATCAAAATTAAGCCAAATTTTAATCAGGCTCCTATGAAAACTATTTTGGGTGTGTCGGCGTTTTACCATGATTCGGCGGCGGCGTTGGTACAGGACGGTACATTGGTCGCGGCGGCGCAGGAAGAACGTTTTACCCGGAAAAAACATTCCCCGGATTTCCCGGTCAACGCCATCAAATACTGCCTGGAGTATTCCGGCTGCCGGATCGACGAGCTGGACGCGGTGGTTTTTTATGATAAACCGCTGTTGAAGTTCGAGCGGCTGCTGGAAACGTATTACACGTTTGCGCCGCGCGGGCTGCGTTCGTTTCTGAGTGCCATGCCGGTATGGATGAAAGAGAAACTTTTTTTTAAAAAAATGCTCTCTGACGGACTGGCGGACGTGGAAGCGTATGACCGGAAGAAATTGCGGCTTTTATTTTCCGAGCATCATTTTTCGCATGCGGCAAGCGCGTTTTATCCGTCGCCGTACGCGGAAGCGGCGATATTGTCGATCGACGGGGTCGGGGAGTGGGCGACGGCGTCGATTTGTCAGGGGCAGGGGTCGCGGATAACCATGCGCAAGGAAATGCGGTTTCCGCATTCGGTGGGCTTGCTCTATTCGGCATTTACGTATTACTTGGGGTTTCGCGTCAATTCCGGCGAATATAAATTGATGGGACTGGCGCCGTACGGCAATCCCGCCGCGCCGCAGACAAAAGAGTTTATCCGCTTAATTACCGACCAGCTGGTTTCCATTAAAGATGACGGATCGATTTGGCTCAATCAGGAGTATTTTAATTACGCGACGGGTTTAACAATGGTAGTTGAAAAAAAATGGGAAAAGCTCTTTGGCATGCCGGCGGTGGCCGGGGACGGCAGGATCGAGCAAAAGCACTGCAATTTAGCCTACGCGATTCAAAAAGTAACCGAAGACATTGTGTTTAAAATGGCGGCGGAAGCGAAAAGAATTACCGGAGCGGACAATCTTTGCCTTTCCGGTGGTGTGGCGCTCAATTGCGTTGCGAATGGGCGCTTAGTGAAGGAAAATATTTTTAAGGATATTTTTATCCAGCCGGCGGCGGGGGATGCCGGCGGCGCGTTGGGCGCGGCGTATATGGCGTACTATGGCTATTTTGAAAATCAGCGCACGTTGAGCGGAGCGGGAGATTTAATGCAGGGCGCGTATCTGGGGCCGGATTTTTCGGATAAAGAAATCGAGAGAGTTTTAAAAAAATATAAGGCCGCCTATGCCCGGTACGATGATTTTGCGCAGATCTGCGCACTCGCCGCCGGCCGGCTGGCCGCGGGGGACGTGGTGGGATGGTTCCAGGGGCGGATGGAGTATGGGCCGCGGGCGCTGGGAAACCGCAGTATAGTGGGCGACGCAAGAAATTTGGAAATGCAGAAAAAGATGAATTTAAAAATAAAATACCGCGAAGGGTTCCGGCCGTTCGCTCCGGCGGTACTCGCGGAAGACGCTCAGGATTTTTTTGATCTGCCGGTGGATTCGCCGTATATGCTTTTAGTCGCGCCGCTCCGACAAGCACGGCGCAAGCCGGTGCCGGAAGGCTACGCGGAGCTGGATATCATGGAAAAGCTCTATATCCAACGCAGCGATGTGCCGGCAATCACGCATGTGGATTTTTCCGCGCGGGTGCAGACAGTGCATCAGCAGACCAACGCCCGCTTTTGGCAATTGCTGCGCGCGTTTAAAGCGCAGACCGGCTATGGACTGCTCGTTAATACGAGTTTTAATGTGCGCGGCGAGCCGGTGGTGTGCACGCCGGAAGACGCGTATGCATGTTTTATGCGCACGGAAATGGATTATCTGGTGGTGGGTAATTTCGTTTTGAAAAAAAACGAGCAGCCGGATTGGCAAAACCGCGGAAAGTGGATAGAAAAATTTAAAGCGGATTAACGATGACTGCAAAGAATAGGATTTATGCGTTTTTTATCGCGCTGGCGTTGCTGTTTTGGAATCCGGTAAGCTTTTACGCCTTGTACGCATCGACGCCGGCGTTTGCGTCAGCGACGTTGCATTTTTTTTATTGGGCGGTCTGCATCGCCGGCGCGTTGAGTATCGTGCTGGTGATGAAAAATAAGACCAGCGAACGCGTCAATAACATTTTGCTGGCCTGCGCGTATGCCGGGATTTTTTTTGCGGTTTTGGTGGTGATCGACCGGGTGGTGCCGGTTCCGCGGGCAGGCGAAGGCCTTATTTTTCAGCCGCAAACGCGCGTCCGCTATCATACGACGGAATTCGATTTTACCGCGGAGATTAATAGTTTGGGGTTCCGTGACCGGGCGGTAGCGGTGGACAAAGGCGGTAAATTCCGCGTGGTATGCGTGGGCGATTCTTTTACGTTCGGTTGGGGAGTGAGCGTTGAAAATTCGTGGCCGAAAAAATTAGAAACATATTTAGCGGGCAGAGGCTATAAAAATATCGAGGTTTTGAATCTGGGGCAGCCGGGCCAGTGCACGGCAACGTATAAGAAAATAATCGCAAAAGCGGTGCCGCTGCTGAAGCCGGATTTGGTTTTGGTGGGGGTATTGGAGGGGGATGATTTGGTACAGCTGTATGAAGATAACTACCGCGCGCGCCACCCGAACCCGAACGGCAGTTTTTGGAATACTCTATCCGGAAAAGCACATGCGGCGGCGCGTCTTTATCTGGCGGCTTCGTTTAAAAACGTTATGTCGCGCCTGAAACAAAATATGTCGCGGCCGGTCGAAGTGCAATTAATCTGGAAACGGCAGGCAACAGCGCGCATCAACGCGTTTAACGATTTGCAGCGGATTAATTTTTCGACCTGGGATAGTTCCGTGCAGGAGTTATTCCGCGGCGGGAATTTAAACCCCGCGTTATTGAGCTATTACATGGATTTTCCGCTGCATGAAATGATTTTTAATGACCTGCGCCATCCAGCCACTCAATGGGCTGCGCGAACGATGGATCAGGATTTTCAGGAAATGAAAAAAATGTGCGATACGCACGGCGCGCGGCTGGTGTTTGTCAATATACCGGACAATTTTTTTATCGGACATCTGGTTATGCGCAATCCGAGTGATAGTGTGCTGGCCGAGTACCTTGAGAAAAATAACCGGATCGGCGAAATTTATCGGTCGATTGCCGCGGCGCATGCGTTAGTGTATATTGAATTGATCGAGCATTTTCGGCGGCTGCCGGATAAAACCGCGTATTTTTTTCGCTATGACGGGCATCCGAACGAAACAGGATACCAGGAAATAGCCGATTATATTGGGGCTCGACTTTTGGAAAAAAATATCATCCCAAAGGAATGAGTATGGGGTTTTTGAGCGACTTGTGGCTCTTTATAAAAGAACGTAAGAAATTTTGGCTGGCGCCGATAATTATCGTTTTGCTGCTTTTCGGGGCGATCATGGTATTCGGCGGGGGGAGCGCCATTGCTCCTTTTATTTACGCTTTGTTTTAAGTGGTGAGGACGCGATGAAAACAGGTACACCGAAAAATACGCTCTTGGTTATTTCTACGGGTTTTTTGGCGCTGCATGTGTTTTTGTTCTGGCCGTGGGCGGTATATGTCGCGCTGGGTGTGGGCTGTATCGGCATCATATCCGATTCGTTGAGTCAACGTATCGAACAGGGTTGGATGAACATAGCCCATATTCTGGGATGCATCGTGCCCCGGGTGATTTTAACGCTGCTATTTTTTTTATTTTTATGTCCATTGGCGTTGCTGTCGAGATTGTTTACGAAAGACCCGTTGATGCTTTCACGCCGGTATCCGTCATATTTTATCGACGTTAATCGAGCGATGGATAAACCAAGTTTCGAAAAAATGTGGTAGCCAGCTGATTGGGGTCAGCCAGCTGATTGGGGTCAGACCTCGAAACTCGAAATTCGAAAATTGACAAGGAAATAAAAACGCTGCGGGCGGCATAGACCGACGGCTGAGAGACGACCGTTCCCGCGATAAAACAGCGGTTACGATGGCGAGGGACGAGCTGCGAAGAGCGAAAGACGAGGATGGCTATATGAAAAAAATCATGGTGGTGGCCGGGGCGCGGCCGAATTTTATGAAGATTGCGCCGTTGATGCGGGAATTCCGGAAGGTGCGGCGGCAGGTGGAAGTACTGCTCGTGCATACCGGGCAGCATTACGATTACCAGATGTCCGAAGTTTTTTTCAAGGATTTGGATATCCCGACGCCGGATATTTATTTGGAGGTCGGCTCCGGTTCGCATGCGGTGCAGACCGCTAAAATTATGCTTGAGTTTGAAAAGGTAGCCCTCGCGCACAAGCCGGATTGCGTGATTGTGGTCGGCGATGTCAATTCCACGGTGGCCTGCTCGCTGGTGGCGACGAAATTGAATATCCGCATGGCGCATGTGGAAGCGGGTTTGCGGAGTTTCGACCGCCGGATGCCTGAGGAAATCAATCGCCTGGTCACCGACGCGATTTCCGATTATTTGTTTGTCAGCGAAACCAGCGGGATGAAAAATTTAAAAAAAGAAGGCGTGCCGGCGAAAAAATATTTTTATGTCGGCAATGTGATGATCGATACGCTGTTAGCGCATCTGCCAAAGATTAATCGATCGCGGATTTTGTCGGCGTTAAATCTTCAACCGCGGGGATATTGTGTTTTGACGCTGCACCGGCCGAGTAATGTCGATTCCAAGGAAGCGTTGGAGCAAATCGCCGGGATTTTGCGGCAGATACCGGCGCAGGTGAAACTGGTCTGGCCGATTCATCCGCGGACAAAAGGAAAAATCAGCGAGCATAAACTTGATGCGGTTTTTCAAAGTTTGGAAAATTTGATTTTAGTCGAACCGCAGGGGTATGTCGATTTCGTGCGGCTGGTGAAAGATGCTCGTTTTGTTCTGACTGACTCCGGCGGGATTCAGGAGGAGACGACTTTCTTAAAGGTTCCGTGTTTGACGATGCGCGAGAACACGGAGCGTCCGGTTACGATTACCGAGGGTACGAATATTTTAGTCGGCCGCGATCTGAAAAAAATCAGCCGTTCGATGCGGGCGATTTTACAGGGAAAAGTAAAGCAGGGCAAAACGCCGAAATTTTGGGATGGAAAAGCCGCGGTGCGGATTGTGAAGATCCTCTTGCAGGAGTTAACGGCGGGAAAGTAAAGATCATTACAAGCCGCAGGCGGCATCGACCGAGGCAAGATGATGGAAAATATTGTTATCCGCGGCGCGCGCGAACATAATTTAAAAGGTATTGATCTGGATTTGCCCCGGAATAAGTTTATCGTGATCACGGGGCTGTCCGGTTCCGGCAAGTCGTCGCTGGCGTTTGACACGATTTACGCCGAGGGCCAGCGGCGATATGTTGAAAGTTTATCCGCCTACGCGCGCCAGTTTTTGGAACAGCTGCATAAGCCGGATGTCGAACGAATCGACGGGTTGTCGCCGGCGATTGCTATCGAGCAGCGGGTCGCCGGAGGCAACCCCCGCTCTACCGTAGCGACGCAGACGGAAATTTACGATTATTTCCGTTTGCTCTTCGCGCGCGTCGGCGTGCCGTATTGCCACCGGTGCGGTAAACGCATCACCCAGCAGACCAGCCAGCAGATTGTCGAACAGATTCTGCAATTACCTTCCGGCGCGCGGATTTATCTTTTGGCGCCGATCGTCAGCGGCCGCAAAGGGGAGTATCGCCGTTTGTTCGACGAGGTGGCGAAATCCGGCTTTGTGCGGGTGCGGGTCGACGGGGTAATCCATGAAGTTCAGGATACGATTCGCTTGGATAAGAAAAAAAGTCATTCCGTGCAGGTGATTGTTGACCGGTTGATTTTGAAGCCGGAGGTGAAGGGGCGGTTGACCGATTCGGTGGAAACCGCGTTGAAAGTCGGCAAGGGCGCTTTGGTCGTGGGACAGGAGCAGGCGGACGGTACGCTGCAGGAAACGCTGTATAGCGAAATTTACGCCTGCGTGGAATGCGGCATCAGCTATGACGAATTGCAGCCGCGTATGTTTTCGTTCAACAGTCCCTATGGCGCATGCCCGGTCTGCAGCGGCCTGGGCACGAAGATGGAAATCGATGAGGAACTGGTGGTGCCTGACCGTGGTAAATCGCTGCGGGAAGGGGCGCTGGAGCCGTGGCGGCGCGGCGGTAAAGGGTATTTAATGTACTACCGCAGCCTGTTGGCGGCTTTGGCGGAACAAGAAGGGTTCAGCCTCGACGACGCGTTTTCCCATCTGCCGGCAGCGGTGCAAAAATTAGTTCTCTACGGCGGGGATGTGCAGGTGTGGGGGAAACGATACGAAGGAATTATTCCGCATTTGGAACGGCTGTTTCAGCAAACCGACAGCGAATTTCTGAAGGAAGAAATTAATAAGTATATGAGCACGCAGGCCTGTCCGGTGTGCGCCGGCAAACGACTGCGTCCGGAGAGCCTATCGGTGAAAATCGCCGGAAAAAATATCGATGAGATTTGCCGTTTTTCCGTCAACCGCGCCCATGAATTTTTTCAAAGTTTGTCGCTGAATGAGCGCGAGCGGCAAATCGCGTATCAGGTGCTTAAAGAAATCCGGCAGCGCCTGGAATTTTTGGTGAATGTGGGATTGGATTATTTAAGTCTTGACCGTCAGAGCGGCACGCTCTCCGGCGGCGAAGCGCAGCGGATTCGTTTAGCTACGCAGATCGGCTCGCGCTTGACCGGCGTAATTTATATTCTGGATGAGCCGAGTATCGGACTGCATCAGCGGGATAATGAAAAATTACTGGCGACGCTGCAGGCGTTGCGCGATTTGGGCAATACGTTGGTGGTCGTCGAGCATGACGAAGCGACGATGCGCGCCGCGGATTATATCGTGGATCTGGGGCCGGGCGCAGGGCGCCACGGCGGCGAAATCGTCTGCCAGGGAACCTTGCCGCAGGTGCTGCAATGCCGCGATTCGCGCACTGCCCAGTATTTAAACGGCACGCTGGCGGTCGGCGCCGGCCGTACGCCGCGGCCGTACGCGCGAAACAAACGCCTGATGATTTTCGGCGCGGCTGAGCATAATTTAAAAAAAATCGACGTGACGATTCCGCTGGGAGTTTTTGTCGCGGTTACCGGTGTTTCCGGTTCGGGAAAATCGACATTGGTCGAGGATATTCTGTATCGCGCTTTGGCGAAAAAGCTTCATCAGAGCCGCGAGAAGCCGGGTGCGTTCAGACGGATGAGCGGCGTGGAACATATCGATAAGGTCATTGTGATCGATCAGTCGCCGATTGGCCGCACGCCGCGTTCAAATCCGGCGACGTATACGGGAATATTCGGGCCGATCCGCGATTTTTTTGCGCAATTGCCCGAATCTCGCCTGCGCGGTTATTTGCCGGGGCGGTTCAGTTTCAACGTCAAAGGCGGCAGGTGCGAAGCGTGTCAGGGAGATGGGATTAAAAAAATCGAAATGCATTTTTTGCCGGATGTGTATGTGGAGTGCGAGGTATGTAAAGGGCAGCGTTTTAACGAGCAGACGTTGGCCGTGAAATATAAGGGGCATTCCATCGCGGATGTGCTATCGACGAGTGTGGAAGCCGCCGTGGAATTGTTTGCGGATATTCCGCGTATTGCCGAAAAATTAAAAGTCCTGCGCGATGTCGGTTTGGAATATATCCAGCTCGGCCAGGCGGCGACGAATTTGTCCGGCGGCGAAGCGCAGCGGGTCAAGCTATCTGCGGAACTTTCCCGCCGGGGTACGGGGAAAACATTCTACATTTTGGACGAGCCGACGACCGGCTTGCATTTTGCGGACGTGGAAAAATTATTGAATGTCTTGCATCGTTTGGTCGATTTTGGAAATACGGTTTTGGTGATTGAGCATAATTTGGATGTGATCCGCACGGCTGATTACATCATTGATCTTGGTCCGGAAGGCGGTGAAAAAGGGGGACATATATTGGTGTGTGGAAGTCCGAACGAGGTGATGGAATCGGATAGTTCATACACGGGACACTTTTTAAAAAAACATGTGCAGCGCAATGTGGATATGTGAATATGAGAAATTTTTTGAGATAAATTGAATGGTTATCAGCGACGAATAAATATTTGCCTTCCGTAAAGATTCTTGACAAACTTCACAGTATCTGATAAAGTAAAAACAAGAATAAAATAAAATTTACTTGTGTCCCTAATTATAATTAATAATGTGTCCCTAATTAATAGGATGACAACATGATTTATCGACTGATGTGTGGCGGTGTATCGTTACTATTTGCTGTTTTTGTATTTATGAAAGTTGACATCGTTCATAAGGGCGGCCTGGTGATGGTGCCGATTTTATTGTGCTCTATATTTTCCATCGCAATAATTTTTGAGCGCTATGTTTTTCTTTATCAGGTGAGCCGGCAATCGCGGCGAGTTATCGATGATGTGACGTTGGCATTGAAACGCGGCCGTATACAGGAGGCTCAGGCATTATGCGAGAGGGTTCGTTCCCCGGTAACGCAGGTTTTTAAGGCTGGAATTGAGGCGCATGAACGTTCGCGCCAGGAGATACGCGAGGCAATCGCCGATGCCGGCGCACAGGAAGTGCCGCTGCTTGAGAAAAGCTTGAGTTCTTTGGCAACGATTGCGCATGTTAGCCCGCTGTTGGGGTTGCTCGGGACGGTTACCGGTATGGTGAGTGTGTTTCAGACAATTCAGGAGCGGGCGACGGCGGTTTCCGTGGTCGATCCTTCGTTGCTGGCGAAAGGAATTTGGGAAGCGCTCATTACCACGGTCGCCGGGCTGGTCGTGGCTATACCCAGTTTTGTGGCGTATAATTACCTGGTCGGTAAGGTTCAGGATATTGTCTTGGGTATGGAAACCGCGGCGACGGAATTGATGAATGTGCTCACACAGAATAAATGATGGGTGATCGAGATGCGCTTTCGTCAGCATTTGGAATTGGAACGCGGTCAGAAAGAAATCAATATTACGCCTTTGGTGGATATGGTTTTTTTGCTGCTGATTTTTTTTGTGCTTACGTCAAATTATGTTATTTTCCCCGGGATAAAGGTTAATTTGCCGTCGGCGGCGACTGCCGAAGCGGTAACGGATAAAAATATCGTCATTACGTTAACGCGCAGTAACGAAGTTTTTGTGATGGATAAAAAAGTGACGATTGAGGAATTACGGGCCTATTTGGCCGAGGCGGCACAACAGAAAGATAAAAAAATACTCATGATTAAGGCGGATAAAGAGACGCCGCTGGAGAACGTAGTGCGCATTTGGGATTTATGCCGGACATCCGGCCTGGAGCAGGTCAGTATCGCCACCTTGCAGCAGTAACCGGCGTGGGAATAAAATCCGGAAAATAGGAAACGGCGAAATAGGGGATTGAGCGGGGTAAAAAGGGAGGGCCTATGATTATTGAAATCGGGATTGTCGCAGGCGAGATTTGGCATTTTCTCGAAAACCGGCCGAATAAAGAATCGCTCTTATCGGAAATGATCAACTGTTTGGGGCGGCCGCGAGAATTGGTCTTGATGAGCGTCGGGTGGCTGGGCAGGGAAGGCCATGTCGTGATTAGCGGTGATCAGGATTATAAAATTACGCTGCGACGGTAGGGTGCCGGCCGATGCGCGATACGGGCTATATTGTTGTTTTGATTACGGCGTCTTCGCCCCAGGAAGCGCAGACAATTGCGGAGGCTCTTTTGGAGCGGCGCGAGGCGGCATGTGTGAACACTACGGCGGTACAGTCGCTGTTCACTTGGCAGGGGAAATGCGAAAACGCGCAGGAAATTTTGTTGATCGTTAAAACGCGCGCTGCGCTGTTTTCGCAGGTGCAGACTACGGTGAAGTCGCTGCATAGTTACACGGTTCCGGAAATTATTGCGCTGCCGATCATCGCAGGACATCAGCCGTATCTTGATTGGGTAGATGAGAACACCGGTGAATCGAGCGCGTAACAAAGCGGTTTCAACGCCGGAACACACGTTGAGTTTTCCGGAGATAATGCGAGCGCTTGCCGCCTCGATAGCGCGGGCGCATCGGATTCTGTCCCGGCGGTACAGCGTTATGTTGCCGGGTATTGTCGCTTTTTTTATTGTGAATAAATTGTCGCCTTCGCCGGAGGTGGCTTTTTTTTTGTCGGCCGGCGTCAGTACGCTGTCGGTTGCCGGCGCGGCGCGCGCCTTGCGCATCCGCAGCGAAGCGGTGATGGATCTGTGGCGGGCCGGCGCGCTGATCCATTTGTATAGCGTGTTTGCGCCGTTGCTGGCCTTTTTCCTCTTTTTATTTTTCTGGACGCTGTTGCGATCTTTTCTGCCGATCGCCAATGCCGGGATGCCGTTTTTGCTGTTAAGTGGTATTAGCGTGAGCGTCGGCGTGATTCGCCTCTGGCCGGCATACGCGGCGGTTTTCTTATGGCGGGGGCAATGGGTCCCGGGGCGCTATTGGGCAGGAACGCGTTTGGCTACCGTCTGGCGGATTACCGGTAAAAAAGGCGTGTTCCTGCGGTTCACGTTGCCGTTGTTTCTGTGCTGCGCGATCCTTGTTTCACTGTATTGCGTGCTCGGTCTGACCGTGCAGGCATCGTTGCCATTGCGCAGCATTTCGGAATTAACGCTGTTTCTTTATATGTTACCGCTGTTGCATATCCTCGTCGTTGATTATGCCGGCCGGTTGTATCGATTCGCGGAAGTGACGAGTGACGCATGACAGGGCAGAGGATCGCAGAGGGGCAGACCATAAAAATTTAAAAACCAGTTCCACAATCCCGCATTGTAGAATGCGGTCGATGGTGGATATGCGAAGTTCCCGCAAACAACAAAAGCAAATTTATCCACGCATCTTTGAAAACCCCGGCCTTTAGGCCGGGGTTGAAAGCGGAATTGCGGGATTCCGCTCAGATACCCCGGGCTTTAGCCCGGGTGAGTTTCATTGACACGCAAATCCTGCGGGATTATGATGAAAGCATAGAACCTGTGCGGGAAGATATAGATTTTTACTTCGCTTGCGGCTGTTCATATATAACTATACTTCGTCATTTTTCCTTTGGAACTCGTCGCTTCTTTTCGTCCGTCGTCTTTCGTTTCTCATCCGTCGGGCTTTTCAGAGCGTCTCTCGTCGATCGGTCTTTGCAACTTGCGGCTTGGAGCTTGCATCGTTCTTGCTCTTCGCGTCCCTCGTCCATCGTCATCGTGATCGCTGTTTTATCGCGGGAACGGTCGTCTCTCAGACATCGGTCTACTATGCTGCCCGCAGTGTTTTTATGTCCTTGTTCGAGTTTCGAGGTCTGACCCCATTATTAAGCGAGGTGGCGGCTGATCAGGGAGAGGAATTCCGCCCGCGTCGCCGCTTCGTCATGAAAGCAGCCGAGTACCGAGGAGGTGGTCATCGTCGCGTTTTGTTTTTCCACGCCGCGCATCATTTTGCATAAATGGCGGCATTCAATGACGACGCCGACGCCGCGGGCATTAACGCGTTCGTTGATTTCCTGGGCGATTTGCGCGGTGAGCCGTTCTTGAATCTGCAGGCGGCGCGCGTATACGTCGACGATGCGGCAGAGTTTGCTGATACCCAGTACTTTGTCGCGCGGGATATAGCCGATATGGCAACGGCCGAAAAAAGGCAGCAGATGATGCTCGCAGAGGCTGTAAATTTCGATGTCTTTGCAGATGATCATATTGTTGACATGCGATTCGAAGACGGCGTTGTTAATGATCCGTTCGGGATTCTGTTGGTATCCCTGCGTGAGGAATTTATACGAACGCATGACGCGTTCCGGGGTTTTGCGCAAGCCTTCCCGTTCGGGGTTTTCACCGAGTTCGCGGAGCAATTCTTTGATCAGTGCGGTAACTTTTTCTTCGTTCATCGGCGGTCTCCTTATATATCACGGCCGGGGGCCGGCGGTGTCATTCCGGCGCGCGCTGCGGCGGCGCTGAACGCGCCTTCGTGGGCGCATGCGTCGAGCGCTTGCCGCTGATTCGGTTTTTCCATGTCGCGGAATTCGTCGTCGAGTTGTTCCGGACTGCCGCGTTTGCCGACGGCAACGGCGGCGATGATTTCATAACGGTCTTTGGGGAGGTTCAGGAGCGTATGCGCTTTGTCGGCGTCGAAGCCGGCCATGGCATGGGCGTGCAGGCCGCGTTTACGCGCCTGCAATGCCAGGGACATCCAGGCAGCGCCGCAATCGAATGCCGCCCAGCGGTTCGATTTGCCGTTATGCGCGAAATTTTTTCGATAGGCGAGAAAGAGCAGCGCCGGCGCGTGCGCCGCCCAGCGCTGGTTTTTTTCCGCCAGGGCGCTGAGGAATGCGCGGCGGTGCTCTTCCTGAATCGCGTAACAGAAAATCCAGGGCTGGTCGTTGTAACAGGACGGCGCCCAGCGCGCCGCTTCCAGTATGCTGAGCAGTTCTTCCTGCCGGATTGAAGCAGGGCGGAAAGAACGCGGCGACCAGCGGTCGGTAAATTGCGGGTCAATGTCTTCCTGCGGTATGCGCGGCGACGGGCCGGATGTGTTCATGCTGTACGCCTCCTTTTTTGTTCATCGTTCAAAGCAGGTATATCCTATCATGTTTTGCCGGAGGAGAGAAGTCGTTTCATGCTTCTGCCGGAGAGTTATTTTTCGGCTTTAATAGCCAATATTTTTTTGATGCCGGGAAACGACCGGTATCGAAAAAAAATTTGAAAAATAGTTGCAATAAAATTTTGTTGTGTTAGATTTAAGGTAAAGGGCGGTTGGATGTACAATTTCTTGACGCAGGGAGGCGTGATGGGATTACTCATTTCTAAATTTTTTCTGGTGACTCTTTAATCATTCCGTGTATGGCAGGATCATTCGTTCTGTCCGGCGGTAGGGTTTATCCGCGGACGTGAACGGAGAAAGCGGGGGGATATGCGGGAAGTACAAATTACTAAAGATTTGGTGGTCAGGCTTCTCCAGGTGATTGAGCCGCGTTTCGACATTGAAAAAGTCAATAAAGTGGTCCTCAATGTCGGCAGCGGGTTGGGGATCAGCGAAGCAGTCCTGCGGCAATGGTTCGCGAGTTTGACCAAAGGGTCGAAATTGGAAAACGTCGCGGTGGAAATCGTCGCCACGGAAGGGCAGGAAATTTCCGGAAAATTGGTGGTGTCCACCGCGGAGCGAGTAGGTGTGTTTTTGTGCGAATGCGGTCCGAATTTAAAAGAGGCTTTGGATTTCCCCGCGTTGATCGAAGCCGCCAGGCTCTTGGATAATGTGGTGCTGGTCAAGGCGTTTTCGCTGCTGTGTTCCGGCGACGGGCAGCAGGGGTTGGCGGAAGATATTAAAACGAACCAGTTGACGCGCGTGGTTATTGCCGGGTGTTCGCCGCGAGAGCATGAGCATACGTTCAAGAAGGTGCTCAAGCAGGCCGGAATTAATCCGTATCTTTTGCGGATCGCCAATATCCGGGAGCAATGCGCATGGATTATGTCCGATAAGCAGCAGGCAACGGATCTGGCGGCGTTGATGATTAAGGCGGCGGTGCGGCGGGTGTTGGTGCAGGAGCCGTTGGAGGAAAAAGAAATCGATATTTGTCCGGATGTGCTGGTTATCGGCGCCGGCATTACCGGGATGAGCGCCGCGCTGGCGTTGGCCCAGAAGCAGCGCAAGGTATATCTTGTGGAGCAGTTGCCGTGTATCGGCGGTAAAACCGTGCGCTATGAAGAGTCGTTTCCGAATATGGAATGCGCGCCGTGCATGCTGGAACCGAAGATGGATGCCGTTTTGCACAATGAACGGATTGAAACGCTGACCTGTTCGGATGTGCAGGAAGTGCTGGGTTATTTCGGTAATTTTGAAGTCAAAGTCAAAAAAAGAGCCCGCGGCGTGGACGAGCCGGCATGTATCGGCTGCGGTGCGTGCGTGGAAGCCTGTCCGGTGGAATTGGATAATGAATTTAACGAAAATTTAAGCAAACGGAAAGCGATTTATTTGCCGTATCCGGGAGTCCTGCCCAATGTTCCGGTTATCGATAAGGCGCATTGTTTACGTTTCCAGGGCAAGGAATGTTCGCTGTGCGAGGCGGCTTGCGCGTTCGGGGCGGTTAACTACGGCCAGGATGATGAAGTGCGGGAATTGAAAGTCGGAGCGGTGATTGCCGCTACGGGTTTCGATTTGTTCGATGCCGCACCCCTCGGAAATTTGGGTTTGGGGAAAATTCCGGATGTGTACACCAGTCTGGCCTTCGAGCGGATGATGAGCGCCAGCGGTCCGACGGAAGGTAAAATCGTCCGCCGCGACGGCAGCGTGCCGCGGACGATCGCCTTAGTGCATTGTGTGGGCTCGCGCACGGCGGAGCACCGCGATTATTGTTCGGGGATTTGTTGCGCGTACCTGGCGAAGTTCGCCCGCCTGATCCATCATAAACTTCCGGAAACCCAGGTGCTCAGTATTTATTCCGATTTGTGTTTTCCGGGTAAAAAAATGCAGCCGTTCTTCGAACAGCTGATCCGGGAAACGAATACGCATTATCTGCGGGTGCGCAATCCGAATGCGCTGCAGATCGGCCAAACCGACGGTGTTCTCGAGATTGCCGGGGTGGATGTGGAGGAGCAGGCGAATTGCGCGGGCGGCACGCTGCGCCGCGAGAAACGTCTGAATGTCCGCGCGGATATGGTGGTGTTGGCGCCGGCCATGGAAGGTTCTCGTCAGGCGGAGCCCTTGTCGCGTCTGCTCGATGTGCCGGTCGACGGCGCGCGTTTTTTTATCGAGGAGCATGTGAAGTTGTCCTCGTTCGCCACGGCGCGCGACGGAATTTTGGTCGCCGGCTGCGCGCAGTCGCCGCAGGATGTGGCCGGTTCGGTAGCGCAGGGAGTCGCCGCTGCCGGTATGGTGCTCTCGCGGCTGGTTCCGGGAGAAAAAATCCAGCTTGAGCCGGCGGTTTCGGTGGTCGATGAAAAACGCTGTTCCGGTTGTAAAACCTGCGTGGATTTGTGCCCCTACCACGCGATCAGTTATGACGGAGAAAAACACGTTTCGGTGATCAGCGGGGTATTGTGCCGTGGCTGCGGTATTTGCGTGGCGGCCTGTCCCAGCGGCGCGATCGTCGGACAGCATTTCCGCGATGAGCAGATTTGCGCTGAAATCCAAGCTTTGTTGAAATAGAAAGGAGCGTTATGTCTGAACAATTCCAGCCGAAAGTCGTGGCGTTTCTGTGTAACTGGTGTTCGTATTCCGGCGCGGATGCTGCCGGACGGGCGCAGCGTAAAGTCCCCGCGGAATTGGTGCGGATTGTGCGGGTGATGTGCACCGGCCGTATCGATCCGCAGTTCGTTTTGGAAGCGTTTCGGCAGGGCGCCGACGGGGTGCTGATTTTGGGTTGCCATCCCGGCGACTGCCATTATAAAGAAGGTAATTATAAGATGCTTAAGCGGCACGCAATTCTGGAGCAGGTGCTTTCCGATTTTGGTATCGAGAAACAGCGGTATTGCCTGGATTGGGTTTCGGCAAGCGAAGGGGAAAAATTTATCCGGGTGGCCGGGGAGATGATTGAAACCGTGCGCGCTTTAGGACCGCTGCGTTTGCCGCATACGGCGGAAAGCAAAGAAACTGCGGTATAGCGAAATATCATGAGGTGTTTGTTAAAAAAATTTTTAGATGTCGTTCTCCAGGCCGGCGCAACGGTTGCGACGGCCCTATGCGGGAGGGTGTGGCCCCTTAAACGAGGAGAGGTGCGGATATGGCGGTGATAAAATTGGATGCGGTTGGTTTGAAATGCCCTCAGCCGGTATTGAAACTGGCTCAGAAAGTTCCGGAAATGAAGCCGGGTGATATATTGGAAGTGACGGCGGATTGTTCCACGTTCGAAAAAGACGTGCGCGCGTGGTGCGACCGCACGAAACGGACGATGCTGTCGGCAAAAGATATCGGCGGCGGGAAAAAAGTCATCCAAGTACAGTTTTAGGTTGCTGATGATAAAAAAAATAGCCGGCATATTGTGTATTTGGTTCGGTCTCGTTGTGACCGGGTTCTCGCTGTGGTTGAACATATCCGTGAGCCACGGCGTGCTGTCGGTGGGCGGGATTATTTTTTTTAAAATCGTTTTTTGTCTGTGCACGGCGGCGATAACCGTCGTTCTATTGCGGCGAGAGGTAGCGCGGCCGCTACACGCTCTGCGGGGGGGGGTGGCCGCCTATGCCGCCGGCCGGCAACAATTATCGGATCAGCTGCGTATTTCCGGTCCGGCGGAAATTGCCGGGATCGCCGACCAGGTGAATAACTGCGCGACGCATTTTGCTGCGCTGGCCGGAGAAAACGTGCAGATCCGGGAAACGGTTTTTCGCCTGGTTGATGACTTGTTCGCGACGTGCCAGCGGATTATGGACGCGGATGCGAAGTTGAGCCGGACGGTGAAAAAATTAGCGCAAAAAACCAAAGAGGAGTCCGGACAGATTGAGCAGACGTTGGGCTTGATCGAAGCGATCGCCATATCCTCTTCGTACATTACGGAGAGCGCGAAAGAATCGGTGAGTTCTTCCAAGACGGCGTATGAAGCGGCGACAGAAGGTAAGAAATACGCGGACGGAACGTCCAAGTTCATCACGAACTGCCGGGACACCAATACTCATTCCGCGGACGCGATTAATGATTTGGTGGAGAAATCGAACAGTATCAACGAAATCGTTAACCTTTTGACGCGCATCGCCGATCAGACGAATTTGCTGGCGCTGAATGCCGCGATCGAAGCCGCGCGCGCCGGCGAAGCCGGCCGGGGGTTCGCCGTGGTCGCCGAGGAAGTGCGGAAATTGGCGGAAGAGAGCGGGGAATCGGCGAAGGGCATCGGCGTGCGTATTCGGGAAATATTGGAAAAGACGGCGTTTGCGGCTCAGTGCATGGGCGAGGGCACAGAATCGTTGAATGAAGCGATCGGCAATGTCGGGCATTTAGCCGGGTTTTTTCAGAATATGCATGCGGCGAGCCTGGAAGCCAAAGACAAAGTCACCGGGATCAGTGAAACGACGCTGAGCGTGATTTCCGGCTTGGAAAATATCCGCGCGTGCATGGAAAGTGTTCTGCCGATTGCCGCGGAAGTTACGGTGGTCGCATCGGAAGTCGGCGCGGTCACCGCGGAACAGGAACAGTTATTTGAAAAAATAATGGATGATATGCGTAATTTTTCCGCGGTGAAAGATTCGATTATGGCGGCGCACCAGAACAGTGCGTGAGGAATTTTTATCCGCGCACACTTTCATAATTCCGGCAGGTATGCCGGAGCCGGCCGCCCGGAGCGCGGGCGAGGCCGGGCGGATTTGTCGCGGCGGAAAGGCAAGTCCGCTCGGCGCATGCACCGGGCGGGTGAAATAGCCGCCCTCCGGGCCGCTGGTTCAGATCGTTGAACGATTTGAACCGTTCAACGGGGCGCTCCGTTCGGGGCGCGGGATTCCGCTCAGCTCGCCCGGCTTTAGCCCGGGCGAGTTTCATTGACAGTTTCGGAATAACCATGGTATCATCGGAACTACAGCCCTGCCGGGCCGCCGCAGGCTGACGAGGGTAACGATGAATCTATCCGAAACGTGTCTGATGAGCGGGGATTGTGTCCATGGATGAAAATTTTCTCCCGGTCTCCGTCCCGGCAAAAACCAGCCGGCTTGTTCTGGCCCTGGTCTTTTTTTGTATAGCCTGCGCCTCGTTAATTACCGGTGTGCGCGCGTTTGCGCATTACCGGCATCTTGTCGCTGATTTCCGCCGCGAAGCGTGGAATGTGTCATATTCGTTGATGACCATCCTCGACTTAACCAATTATGCGTATCAGGATGAACGGTTTCAACTCTGGGTTTCCGGCCAAAATGTCAACGCGAGTATACGGAATATCGGCTTGTTCGGCTGGGATGGGGATCTTTTGTTTGCCAGCGGCGATAGGGAACTTTTATTGCAGGGAACGGTCGCCGGCCTCGTTCAGGAAGCGCTGGGTATGCGGCAGGGGGCGGATCAGCTGATTCGAAGCGACGGCGAAAAATATTTTGTGCTGGCGGCGCCGATGCCGCAGAAAGAGCGCGTGGTCGTGACGATCATTAATTGGCAGCCCCTCGTCGACAATTTTTGGCGGGAAGTCGGCCGCGACGCGGTTTTTTTTCTGGTGTTTTGCGCCGGGATCATCGGCTTTTTTATGCAAGTGCAGCGGCGATATTTAGGAGCGTATTTTTCCTATTTAACGCTGCAGCAGTCGCAAGAGGAGCGTATTCAGCATGAAAAAATGGCCGTGCTCGGGCAAATGGCGGCATCGATCAGCCACGATTTGCGCAATCCGCTGACCGGAATTAAAATGGCCCTGAGTTACCTGCGGAGCAAGGTGAAGATTGAAGAGCCGGAACTTTGTGAAATTTTCGAAGATATCGGGTTTGAAATCGATTACGCAAGCACGGTGGTGACGAATGTGCTGACCTACGCGCGGCCGCAGAATCTTGTTTGGGAGCGGGCGGATTTGAACCGTATTTTGGAGCAGTCGATACGCATGGTCGCGTTTTCTATGCGCAACACGGCGGTGAGCGTGGAGCGCGCGTTTACGCCGTTGCTGCCGCAATTTTTTTTCGACCCGCGCCAAATGAAGCATGTGGTGGTCAATTTATTGAATAACGCGATTCGGGCAATGCCCCAGGGCGGCAGGTTGACCATTGCTTCGGCGCTGCAGGGCGGCATGGTCGAGGTGCGGGTTACCGATACCGGGGAAGGCATCGCGGCGGAAGTCCGGGAGAAGATTTTTCGGCCTTTTTTTACGACGCGGGCCAAGGGCGTGGGCTTGGGATTGTCGATTGTCTATAATATCGTGCATAACCATGGCGGGACGGTTTCGTTGGAAAGCGAGCCGGGAAAAGGCGCGTCGTTTATCGTGCGCGTTCCGCTGCGCGACAGCCCGCCGGAAGGCGAGCAGGTGCATGAATGAGCGATTTTCAGAAGGTCAAACATTTGATTCAAGAAGCGCCGAGCTTGCAGGCGCTGCTGGCGTGCATGGTGCGGTGTTTAGACGGATTATCGGCGGCGGAGGCGGACGCGCTTATGCACGAATTGCGCGGAAAGCTGCATACGTTAAAACGCACGGATAAGGATTTGCACGGGTTGGACCAGCAGTCCCGTCATTCCGACCGCTTGGAAACGCTCGGGAAAATGGCGGCGGTGATTGGCCATGAATTGCGCAATCCCTTGAGCGGGATCAAAGTTGCGGCCGAGTACCTGTTGCGCCGCGTCGACGATCAGCCGGAACTCCCGGAGATTATCCGCACGATTCATCGGGAAGTCGTCTTTGCGAATACGATCATCGCGAATATCCTGCAGCACGCGAAAATCAGCCAGCCCTGCTTTGAGCGCGCGAGTATCACCCAGGCGATTCATGAAGCGGTTCTCTCCGCGGCGCAGCAGGGTTGTTTCAGTCATACGGTTATTCAGCGCGATATTCCGGACGCGCTGCCGTTGCTGTGGATGGACAGCCAGCAGATCCGGCAGGTGTTGATGAATATATTGATCAATGCCGGCGAAGTGATGGTCGGCGGCGGTACCCTGCGGATCAGCGCGGCGCAGGAAGGCGCGGAAGTCGTGATCAGGATCAGCGACAGCGGTCCGGGAATCGCGAAAGAGTGTTTGGAGTCGATTTTCGAACCTTTTTTTACGACGAAAGTCAAAGGTATCGGTTTGGGGTTGGCGATCACCCGGGAAATTATTCATAATCACCACGGGACGATTCGGGCGGAAAATAATCGCGGCGGCAAGGCGGGAGCGACGTTTACGATCCGTTTACCGGTGCCGGATCAATGAGGAGAAGTCTATGGCTACGAATGTTCCGGCGCAGAGCGGCACGCTTCTTTTAGTCGACGACGAACCGGTTATTTTGGATTCGTTATGCGCTATTTTACGCGAAGAAGGCTATACCGTGCATGCTGCCCAGAGCGGCGCGGAAGCAATGCGGTTGTCCGAGCGGCAAGAGTTTGATTTGGCGATTATCGATTTAAAGCTTCCGGATATCGACGGCACGAGTGTGCTGCGGGTTTTGAAACAGAATTGTCCGGATATTTGCGCGATTCTGATTACCGCCTACCCCACGACGGAATCGGCGATTCGCGCGGTGCTCGAGGAAGCGTACGAGTATGTGACGAAACCGTTCGACGTCAGCCACGTCAAATTATTGATTAAACGGGGATTGAAAGAACGGGCGTTATTGCGGGAGAATAAACAGTTGGTGCTTAATCTGCAAAAAGAAAAAGAGAAGCTCCAGACCGTGCTGCAGATCGGGCACGTTTTAAATTCCATTCTGAACCTTGACGAGCTGGCTCAGTGCATCGTGCGGCAGATTGCCGGTCTGCTCGGCGCGCGGACGTGTTCGCTGATGTTGCGCGATGAGGAGGATATGTTGACGATCGCCGCGGCGATCGGGTTGGAAGATTTGGTTATTCAGACTACGCGGGTGGCCATGGGCGAGTCGATTAGCGGCTGGGCGGCAAAAGAGGGCAAGCCGGTCGTGGTGACGAATATCGAGGAGGATATGCATTTCGGCCGGACAAATCTGCCGCAATACCAGTCGAAGTCGTTGCTCTGCATTCCGTTGAAGATTAAGGATCGCGTGATCGGAGTCATTAACGCCACCGACCGCCTGGAAATAATGCCGGTGCCGGAATTCAGCGAGGAGGAAGCGCGGTTTATCGGCCTGGTCTGCAATTACGCCGCGATTGCGCTGGAGAATGCGCAGCTGTACGGCGAGGTGAAAAATTTGGCGATTACCGACGGGTTGACGGAATTGTATAACCACCGCTATTTTCAGACACAGCTTACCGCGGAAGTGCTGCGTGTGCAGCGCTATCCGCATCCGTTAGCGTTGATTATGTTCGATATCGATTTTTTTAAGGAATTCAACGATACCTACGGGCATCCGCTGGGCGACTTGGTGCTGCAGCAGATCGCGAAAACCATCCGCAAGGCCGTGCGCAAAGTCGATATCCCCTGCCGGTACGGCGGCGAGGAATTTGCGGTCATTTTGCCGGAAACACGTATCGGCGAAGCCGTGACGGTTGCGGAAAAAATCCGGCAGTCGATCGATGAATTGAAGTTTGAGACCGGCACGCAGCGCCATTATAAGAAAATGACGGTCAGCGGCGGCGTGGCGGAATTTAAAAAGAGCATGTCTAAAGAAGATTTCGTTACCGCTGCGGATAAGGCGCTCTATCAGGCGAAAAGCGGCGGCAAGAACCGGATCTGTGTGGCGTAGCGATGGCTGGCGCGGATGCGGGTATGGTGCGGGAGGCGGTGCGGCTGCGTTTGGCAGACGTCGAGCGGCGGGTCTGCGCCGCCGCGCAGCGCAGCCGGCGGCGGCGGGAAGAGATTGCCGTAGTCTGCGTGACCAAGCAGGCCGCTATTGAGCAGGTGTGCGCCGCCGTGCACTGCGGCGTGACGGAGTTAGGCGAGAATCGCGTGCAGGAAGCGTTGCGTAAGTATCAGCAATTACAGGCCGCGCTTTCGCCGGTTCAGTTTCAGCGGTTGCGCTGGCACCTCATCGGACACCTGCAGACGAATAAAGCGGCGAAGGTGCTGCCGTGGGTGCATTTGATTCAATCCGTGGACAGTATACCTTTAGCGGCGTGCCTGCAGGCGCGGGCGGCAGGCAGCGGCCGGCCGGTGGATGTTTTGATTCAGGTGAATATTTCCGAAGAAACACAAAAGTTCGGGATCGCCGCGGCGTCGGCCGGGGCATTGATTTCTGCGCTGCGCGCATACCCGCTGGTGCGCCTGCGGGGATTGATGGGTATGGCGCCGCAGGTTGAAGATCCGGAAGCGGCGCGGCCGTATTTTCGCCGCTTGCGGCGCCTGTTCGATCGGATCAATGACGAGTTCGCGGCAACCGGCCGGCAGCCTTTGGCGGTTTTGTCGATGGGCATGAGTCATGATTTCGAAACGGCGATTGAGGAAGGCGCGACGTTAGTGCGCGTGGGCACGGCGATTTTTGGAGGCAGCCAATGAAGCGAATCGGCGTAGGCATTGTCGGCTTGGGAAATATGGGCGAAGCGATTCTGCGGGGGATCTATCGACATGACCGGTTTACCGTCGCCGGCCACGATGTCCAGGCGGCGCGCCAGCGATTAATGGCGCGGCGATACCGGATGGCGCGCCTGAGCCTGGCGGAATTGGTCGAGCGGTCGGCGGTCGTCGTGCTCTGCGTCAAGCCGCAGGAAATGGACGGGGTATTGACGGAAATCGCCGCGCGCGTGCAGAGCCGGCATACCGTTATTTCTATTGCGGCCGGGATCGGGACCGGATATATTGAAAAATTTTTTAGCGGGAATGTGCCGGTGGTGCGGGTTATGCCGAATATGGGGGCATTGATCGGTGAGGGTATTTCGGCATTTTGTCGGGGGCGTTATGCCACCGCGCAGGCCGGCCGGCTGACACGGATTCTTTTCGGAACGGTCGGCGCCCTGTTTGAAGTTCCGGAGAAACAGATGGACGCCGTTACGGCCGTGAGCGGCAGCGGTCCGGGATTTATCGCGTTTTTTCTGGCGGCATTTGTGAAGGCCGCGCGCCGCGCCGGTTTGCCGGCGGATCTGGCCGCGCTTTTTTGCCGGCAGACGCTGTGCGGGACAGCGGGAGTTTTGGCGCGGCTGCGCATTGCGCCGGAGGAATTGGTCCGTCGCGTCGCCTCCAAGGGAGGGACGACGGAAGCCGGTTTGGCGGTCTTGCAGGCAGCCGGCTTGGAACGGATGATGGTCAAGACGGTTCAGGCTGCGGCGGCGCGGGCCCGGCGCCTGAGCAAACGCTGAAGCCGCAAGGTTTGCCGCGGCGGCATAGTCCCACGCTTCGGAGCGGGGCAAGCGCGCGGTGCGGTTGTTTCCGGACGCAGGTTGCCCGGCGCGGCCGAATATGCGGCCGGCGATAACGGCCGCGGATAAATTTGGCTTGCAAAATTTTAGCGTATTTGTTATGAATCGTACAATATGAACGGTGATGGGAGCCAGAATATTTGAGGGCAGGGGTATGGAAATTAATTATAAAAACACATTGAATTTGCCGCAGACTGATTTTTCGATGAAAGCCAATCTGCCGCAACGCGAACCGGCGTTCCTGGAACAGTGGCAGCGCCGGGATATTTACGGCGCCATGCAGCAGCGGGCTGCCGGCCGCCCCGTGTATGTTCTGCATGACGGCCCGCCATATGCCAACGGGCATATCCATATCGGCCACGCCTTGAATAAAATTCTCAAAGACATTATCGTCAAATATAAAACGATGGCCGGATACCGCGTGCCGTATGTTCCCGGCTGGGATTGCCACGGGCTGCCGGTGGAACATCAATTGTTTAAAGAGTTGGGCAAGCGCAAAGATGAGGTCGAACAGGTCGATTTTCGGAAAAAAGCGCATGATTACGCGTTGAAATTTGTCGCCGTTCAGCGCGAAGAATTTAAACGGCTGGGAATTTTCGGCGAATGGGATAACCCCTATTTGACGCTCGCGCCGCACTATGAAGCGGGGATTATCCGCGCGTTCGGCATGTTGGTGCGCAACGGACTGATCTATCGCGGCTGTAAACCGGTGAATTGGTGCGCGCAGTGTGAGACCGCGTTGGCCGAAGCGGAGGTTGAGTATGAAGAGCACACCTCGGCTTCGATTTTTGTCCGGTTTGCCGTATCCGGTGCGCTGCCCGCGGGAACGCCGAATTTAGGGAACAGCGTTTTGTTCATGGTGATTTGGACGACCACTCCCTGGACATTGCTGGGGAACGTCGCCTGCGCGGTGCATCCGGATTTTACCTACGCGCTGATCCGGGTTAACGACCGGGAAGTTTATGTGATCGAAGAAAAACTGGCGCCGGCCGTGTTGGCTCGCGCCGGGATCAGCGGCAGTTCGGTCGTCGGCACGCTCGCGGGCCGGCAATTGGAACATGTGCAGTATACGCATCCGTTTTTGTCTCGCCCGGGAAAAGTGGTCCTCGCCGATTACGTGAGCGCGGAAGACGGCTCCGGCGTGGTGCATATCGCGCCGGGATACGGCGCGGAAGATTTTCAGGTCGGCAGACGCTACGGCTTGGAAACAGTTATGCAGGTTGATGCGAAGGGCCGTTTCGGCGCGGACGTTCCGGAGGTCGGCGGCCTGCATATACAGAAAGCCGCCAAACGGGTGATCGAGCTGCTCCAGAGCCGCGGCGCGTTAGTATTTGCCGGCACCATACAACATTCGTATCCCCATTGCTGGCGGTGCAAGGAACCGATTCTCTTTCGGGCTACCGAACAGTGGTTTATGCGCATCGATCATGATCAGTTGCGTGAACGGGCGCTGGCGAAAATTCAGGACGTGTGCTGGGTCCCGGAATCCGGGCAGAATCGAATCGCCGGGATGATTCATAATCGCCCGGATTGGTGCCTATCCCGGCAGCGTCTCTGGGGCGTGCCGATTCCGGCGTTCTATTGCCGCGGTTGTCAATCGACGATTCTCAGCCCGGAAGTAATCGAGCAGGTTGCCGCGCTGGTCGAGCGGGAAGGCACGGACTGCTGGTTTATCCGGCCGCCGCAGGAGTTGTTGCCGGCGGAGTTTGCCTGTCCGCAGTGCCGGGGAAAGAATTTTGCCAAAGAAACGGATATCCTCGATGTCTGGTTCGATTCCGGAGTGAGCCATTACGCGGTATTACGGGCGGCCGGCCGGAAAAATCTCGGCTATCCGGCGGATTTGTATTTGGAAGGATCCGATCAGCACCGCGGGTGGTTCCAGTCGTCGTTATTGGCGGCAATGGGTATGGACGGCACGGCGCCGTTTAAGACGGTGTTGACCCATGGGTTTACCGTCGACGGCGAGGGCCGGAAAATGTCCAAATCGCGGGGTAATGTCATCTCCCCGCAGGAAGTAATCGACAAGTTAGGCGCCGACGTGCTGCGTTTATGCATCGCTTCGTCGAACTACAGCGACGATGTGCGCATGTCCAATGAAATATTATCGCGGGTCAGCGAAAGTTACCGCAAAATCCGCAATACCTGGAAATTTATGCTGGGCAATCTCTCTGATTTTAATCCGCAGGCTGATCAGGTGGACTATGCGTCGATGCTCGAGATCGACCGCTGGGCGGTTTCCGCGGCGCATGCGTTGCTGCAGCAGGTCGGCCGCGCCTACGAGGCGTTTACCTTCTATCAGGCGGTGAAATTAGTCTATAATTTCTGTGTCGTCGAGCTGAGCTCATTTTATTTGGATATTCTCAAAGACCGGATGTATACGTTTGCGGCGGCCGGGCTGCCGCGGCGTTCCGGGCAGACCGCGCTGTATGAAATTTTGAGTGTGCTGGTGCGGATCATCGCGCCGGTGTTGCCGTTTACCGCCGAGGAGGCGTACCAGGCGATGCCGGGGGCGAAAGAGGAGAGTATTTTTTTTACGGCCTGGCCGGCGGTTAAAGCCTGCGCCGCGGACGGCGCTCTGCAAGGGCGTTGGCAGTCGCTGGTCCGGGTGCGGGAAGCGGTGTTGAAGGAACTGGAAGCCGCGCGCGGCGTGAAATTGATCGGCAATAGTTTAGACGCGCGGGTGACGCTGCGGTACCGCCGGGATGACCCGCTGGCCGCGGTGCTTGTGCCGTATCAGGATCAATGGCCGGCTATTTTTATCGTTTCGCAGGTGGTGATCGAAGAAAATGTTGACAGCCCCGGGGGCAATGGTTATACTATAGAACTTACCTTGGAAGATGGAAAAACAATTTCCGGGACGCTTTTTGTCGGCGTGGCGCATGCCGACGGCGAAAAATGTGTGCGGTGTTGGAATTATGCCGCAGGGGTTGGCAGTCACACAGAGCATCCGTCACTGTGTACGCGCTGTTACGGGAATTTACCGCGGACGCAGAAGGCAGAATGAGGAAAGGAGCGCTCCGCTGATGAACAAGAAAGAACTGCAGGATTTAAAAAAACAGCTGCTGGAGTTGCGCGAGCAGGTGTCCGACGAGATTAAAAATATCGGAAACGAATCGATGAAAAAATCGCTGCGCGAAGCCAGCGGCGATTTATCGTCTTATTCCGTGCATATGGCCGATGCCGCCAGCGGCAGTTTCGAACGGGAAATTTCTCTGGGGCGGGTCAGCGGGGATCAGGAGATGCTCTATCGCATCGACGAAGCGATCCGCAA
Source organism: Candidatus Omnitrophota bacterium (assembly GCA_023819605.1). GTDB lineage: Bacteria > Omnitrophota > Gorgyraeia > B26-G9 > B26-G9 > JAMWCB01. The sequence continues at coordinate 11,194 of JAMWCB010000001.1, read as the reverse complement.
AATCGAGGAAAGTTCCTACGGCGATTGCGAAAGCTGCGGTGAAAAGATCGCCAAAGACCGTTTGAAAGCGATTCCGTATGCGACGCTGTGCCGCGACTGTAAGCAAAAACAGGAAAAGCGTGGCCGTTAAGGATGTCGCCGCGGCGGTTTTTCAGGTATGGTTCGGCGTTGCGCTGGTTTTTTTTGATCAGATTGCAAAACTCGCGGTGCTCAAGCGGCTGCATCAAAATGAAAGCATTCCGGTAATCCCCAATATTCTGCACATCACGCTCGTGTATAATACCGGTTCCGCGTTCGGATTGTTTCGCCATAAAAATTGGATCTTAGCCTATATTTCGATCGCGGCGATCGTGCTGATTCTCTGGTTGTTGATCCGGCGCACCGAATTTCACCGTCCGCTGCATCTGCACATTTGGCGGTATTCGCTGCTGCTCGTCCTCAGCGGCGCAACGGGGAATTTGATCGATCGGGTCCGCTGGGGATATGTCGTCGATTTTTTGGATTTCCGGGTTTGGCCGGTGTTCAATCTTGCGGATAGCCTGATTACCTGCGGCGCGGCGGGATTGGTGTACCTGCTCTGTCGAAAACATACGTTTGCATAGTTGTTGTTTGATCGGTACCCTGGGGAAAGGATTACCGTGCTGGAAAAAAAAGAATTCACCGTTTCCGGTCAGGACGCGCCGGCGCGTCTGGACCGATGGTTGAGCAGCCGGCTCACCGGTCATTTTTCCCGGCAGCAGGTAAAAACCGCTATTTTATCCGGGAACGTGCAGGTCAACGGCCTGACGGTGAAGCCGTATTATCAGGTGCAGAACGGTGATTATATCGCGGCGCGGATCGAGGCAGCAGCGGAAGAACAGGAGATTCTTCCCCTATCGTTGCCGTTGAATATTCTGTTTGAAGACGAGGAGGTGCTTGTCGTCGACAAGCCCGCCGGGTTGGTTGTTCATCCGGCGGCCGGGCATCGGCAGGACACGTTGGTCAACGCCTTGGCCGCGCATACCGGAAAATTATCCGATTTAAACGGCGCGGCCAAGCCGGGCATTGTGCACCGCCTGGATAAGGACACCTCCGGCGTCATGGTCATTGCCAAGACGAACACCGCGCATTGGAAACTCGCCGCGCAGTTTAAAGAACATACGGTCCGCAAAGTGTATGTGGCGGTTGTTCTGGGCAGCGTCGAGCATGACGAAGGGTGCATCGACGCGCCCGTGGGGCGCAATCCGGCAAATCGTTTAAAAATGCAGGTGCTCTATAGCAATAGCCGCGCGGCGGTCACGGTATACCGGGTGCTCAAACGCACCGGCCACTTTACGGTCGTGGAGGTATATCCGGAAACCGGCCGTACGCATCAAATCCGGGTCCATTTGGCGCATCTGGGCCATCCGTTGTTGGGAGACACGACCTACGGGAAAACCGGCATCGCGCAGCGAATAAACCGGCAGGCGCTGCATGCGTATCGTCTCGGTTTTTCCCATCCCCGCACCGGGCAGTGGATGGAGTTTACCGCGCCGATACCCGCGGATATGCAGCAGTTTTTTTGAGGCGGCGGCGCGGTTTTTATACAACGGACGGTGAGAGTGGCCGGACGTTCCGCCCCGCCCTGATTTTAATTTTTAAATTACCGGAAATCAATGATTGTCCGCCGCATCGCGCTGTGGTATACTACGAAAACATAAGAGGTATCCATTACCTGCGGCGTACAGGGAGGTCGATATGGCAGGCGAACGGCGTTTAACCCAACCGGATATTATCAGGGAAGTCGGCAGTATCTGCGCCGGCAATTCGACACAGGCTTTTTCGCAAATGATCAAGCGCTCCGTGGTCCTGGAAGCGCCGTCCTTGGACTCAATTGCCGTGCGGGATATCGCGCGGAATTACCGCATCAATGACGCGATGGTCATCGGCGTGCATTGCCAGATGTTGGCCGGCATTAGCGGTTTCGTTTCGCTGGTTTTTGAAGAGAAAACCGCCTATGACTTTGCGTCGTTGTTTCGCAGTAAGGCGGGGGAAAGCTGCGGATTTCTGACGGAAATGGGCATTTCGTCGATTAAAGAAATCGGTAATATCGTGGTTTCGGCGTATTCGAATACGATGAGCGTTTTGTTGCGCAAGTCGGTGATCCCGTCCATTCCGGTGCTGACCAGCGGTATGCTGTCGGACGTGATGAGTTACGGTGTCAAGCCGGCTGATTTTCAGCAGCAGGTGTACGTGCATACCATGACCTTCCGGGCGATGTCCAGCCGTTTGTCCGGGTCTTTTTTGCTGATCTTGTCGCCGCACGCCTGCCGGGAAATAACGGCGGTGATGTGCGCGGAATTACGCAGTTTACACGCCGCCCGTCAGTCGTTGCGGAAAATGAACCATGGTTAGAGCGCGGAATATCATGGAAGCCATCGTTGCGAAGCACCTCGACGATATGTTGCGGCCGCGCCGGGATATCTGTACGTGTAAACGCTGCCGTGACGATATCTACGCGTACGCGCTCAGCCGGATCCCCGCCCGCTATGTGACGTCGGAGGCCGGCGCCATGCATACGCATATCGAGCAGGTTGCCGTCGAGCAATCATCGTTGATTTTAAAAGAGCTGCTCAACGCCATCCAGGTGGTCAGCAGCAACCCGCGCCATGAAAAGCAGGATGATCGGCAGAACGCGTATAAGTTGCTCATGAAGCAAATCATGCTTGACCGCGGCGTCGATTTTTCCCAGTACCGCGAGCGTATGCTCCAGCGCCGCATCGCCGTGCGCATGCGCGAGCGAAAGGTGGAGACGTATCCCGAATACCTGCAGATTCTCACGCATGAGCCGCAGGAATATGAAGCATTATTCGATGTTTTAACGATCAATGTCTCGTCGTTTTTCCGGGATGACGCGGTGTGGGAAAAATTGGAAAATGAAATTGTTCCCGAGATTATCGGCCGTAAGGCGCCGGCGGGATCGCCGGTGCGTATTTGGAGCGCCGGGTGTTCGCACGGAGAAGAGCCGTATTCACTGGCGATTATGCTCTATGAACTTTTGGAAACGCATCCCCGCGGGGTGCGGTTTGAGATTGTCGCCACGGATATCGATAAAGCGTGCCTGCGCCAGGCCGGCAAAGGGCATTATCGGCGCGATGTCCTGCGCAATGTCAATGCGCGGCGCCTGAAACGGTTTTTCCTGCCGGTGGACGACGAGTTCATCGTCGTGCCGCATATTAAAACCGCCGTGCATTTTGAAGAACGGAATTTAATCCACGATGCGGGGATCAGCGGCGTGGATATGATCCTCTGCCGCAATGTTTTTATTTATTTTAACCGCAGCCTGCAGGAACAGTTGATTATGAAATACTATTATTGTTTGGCGGAAGGCGGGTATTTTATTATGGGCAATTCCGAAACGCTTCTGGGAGAAGCGCGGGAATTGTTCCGGGAAGTGGATGCGGCGTGCCGGATATATCAAAAATTGAAAGCGGCGTGAGCGGCCGGCGCCGGCTGGCGCGCGCCGCCGCAGCGGCGTGGGTGGCGCTGCTCGCCGTGGGAACCGGCGTGGCTACCTACTGGAACGCTGCGCAGTACCGGCAGATCGTGGTGGAAAAAGTTATCGACGGCGATACGCTGCTGCTCGCGAACGGCGAGCGGGTGCGTTTGCTCGGTATCGATACGCCGGAATGCCACCGTTCAGGTAAAATGCAGCGGGACAGCGCGCGCACCAAACGCGACCAGACGGTAATCGCGGCGCAGGGAGCGCGCGCCCGGCTCTATACGCGGTCGCTGGTCGAGGCAAAGGCGGTCCGTTTGGAATTTGATGTTGAGCGCCGCGATCGGTATCGACGGTTGTTGGCGTATGTGTTTTTGCCGGACGGGACGTTGGTGAACGGAAAACTGGTTGCCGACGGCTATGCCGCGGTCTATACCATGCCGCCGAACGTTAAATATGCGGAGTTGTTGCGGCGGTTGCAATCAGACGCGCGCGCGCAGGAACGGGGGCTTTGGAATCCGGCCGACGGTTTTCCGGCAGTCGGCGCGGGAAGCAGCGGCAAATCCTCGGCTGCGGCGGGGCGCGCGCTGCGTAACCATAGGGAATATACCGATGGGCAGTAAAATAGTGCGGAGTATCGGCAGTGTATGCGGCGCGGGGCTGTTCGTCTGCCTGGCCCCGGCGTTTTGTTGTGCGTCCGGCGGCGCGGACGGCGCGTTTATCGAACAGACGACAATGTTTATTTTTCAGGTGGGGATCATCTTAGTCGCCGCCCGGCTCGGCGGCGCGTTTTTTCATGCCCTGAACGTGCCGGCGGTCATGGGAGAATTTTTTAGCGGGGTGATTATCGGCCCCTATCTTCTCGGGAGTATCCCCCTGCCGGGATTTGCCCAGGGGTTATTTCCGGTTCAACCGGCATTCCCGGTTACGTTGGAACTGTACGGCGTCGCGACCCTGGCCTCGATTATTCTGTTGTTTATGGTCGGCCTGGAAACCAATTTGGACGTTTTATTCCGCTTTTCTTTGGCCGGCGCGCTGGTCGGTTGCGGCGGCGTGGTGGTAAGTTTCGTGTTTTGCGCGCTCAGCGCGGTTTTCTTTTTAGGCACGGCCACCGGACAGGCGCACCGGTTTACGGATCCGGCGGTATTATTCCTGGGGATTATCGGCACGGCCACGTCGGTGGGAATCAGCGCGCGTATTCTTGCCGATAAGCGGAAAATGGATTCCCCGGAAGGCACCACGATTCTCTCCGCGGCAATTATAGACGACGTGCTCGGTATTGTGGCTTTGGCGATAATCATGGGGATGATTCGGCGCAAGGCCGGATTTGACCTGCCGGCATTGGCGGCAGTTTTTTTGAAAACCGTGGGGCTATGGCTGGGAGCCAGCGCCTTGGGAATCGCCTTTGCCCGGCCGTTCAGCCGTGTGCTCAAACGCAGCGGGAATACGGAATCGATTACGATTATCGGGTTTGCGCTGGCTCTGCTCGCCGCGGGTTTGTTTGAAAAATTCGGGCTGGCGATGATTATCGGCGCCTATGTAGCCGGAATTTCCCTGTCCAAAACCGATTTGGCCATTGTCCTGCGCAAGCATTTGCGCGTTTTTCAGCAATTGATGGTGCCCGTGTTTTTTTGCGTGATGGGGATGATGGTGAATATCCGGGAATTATTTTCGCCGCAGCTTCTGTCCTTTGGGCTGATTTATCTGCTCTTCAGCGTGCTGGGAAAATTTTTCGGCGGTATGCTGCCGGCGTATTGCTTGAATTTTACGCTGCACGGCGCGTCGATCATCGGATTGGGGATGGTGCCGCGGGGAGAGGTGGCGTTGATCATCGCCGGGATCGGCCTGGCCTCCGGCATTATTTCGCAAAATGTATTCAGTAGCGCGGTGTTCATGGTCTTCATGACGACGCTTTTTTCGCCGCCGTTGATGGCCGCGGCCCTGTCGCGCAACAAACCGGCGCTGCGGCAGACCGACGGTCTGAATTTGCAGCGCCGGCGGATCCGCTATCGCATTCCGAACCGCGAAACCGCGGAGCTTTTGCAGCAGAAGGTTTTGCAGGCGTTTGAACAGGACGGGTTCTATGCGTTGTTGATTCATGAGGAAAAACGCTATGAACTGCGGCGCGATAATACGTTTATTTCTTTCGGCTATGCGCCGGATGAATTTATTTTTGACTGCGCGGAAGAAGACGCGACGTTTGTGCACACGCTTTTTTATGAAGCGCTGGCGCAGTTCGAATCCGTGATAAAAAATCTTGAAAAAGTCACGGAACGGATGGAAATCGGCCGGAAGATTTTTGAAAATCCGCCGCCGGCCGCACATCGTCGAAGGAAGTCTTTGGCAAAATATGTTCATCCGGAGGCGGTACGCGTTGCCCTGCAGGGCAACAGTAAAGAGGAGATTGTTCAGGAATTAGTGACGCTGCTCGCGCAGGCCGGCCAATTGCCCCCAGCCGAACAGGATACTGTCGTGCGGGAAGTGATGGAGCGGGAGCGGCATATGTCCACCGGCATGCAGGAAGGCATCGCCTTGCCCCACGCCCGTACGCGCGTGGTAGATTCTCTGCGGGTGGCGATCGGCATAAAAAAAGACGGCGCCGGTTTCGAGTCGCTCGACGGAAAACCGGCGCAGATTTTCGTGCTGACCTTGGCGCCGGAGGAAGCCGCGGAGCCGTATTTAGAGTTTATCGCGCAGGTCAGCGCTTTTTTTAGCCGACCGGAAAACCGCGGCCGGTTGCTGTCGGCGCAGACGGATCAGGAAGTGTACGCCCTTTTAGCTACGGATACCAAACCGCGCGGTTGGCAACAGCATCTCTTCGAGTTTGCCGATATCCGCCGGGATTTTTTGCGAAAAAAACAGGGAAAGAAGCGCGCGCATGACGAGCGGTGAAGGAACAGCCCCCTATAATATCATGGAAACGCTGGCCAGAAATTATTTAAAAAATATGCTGGCGACGCGCAAAGATATTTGCACCTGCGAACAGTGTTATGAAGATATATTAGCGTATGCCCTGACGCGCGTGCCGCCGAAATACGTCACGACGGATAAAGGCGCGATGGTGCTCTTGGTAGAGAATTCCAAGGCGGAAAACAGCGCGGTTATCCTGCGCGAGTTGATGGCCGCGGTAAACGTAGTCAGCGCGAATCCCGTGCATAAGACTTCGGCGGTGCGCGCCGCCGATACGGCGGAAGCGTACGAGCTTTTATTGCGGCAAATCAAAGCCGACCGGGGCGTGGATTTTTCACAGTACCGCGAGGATTTATTGAAGCGGCGCGTTGGTGTGCGGATGCGCGCCAAACGCGTGGAAACGTTTTCCGAGTATTTGCAGGTGTTGACTCACGATGCGGAAGAGTACGAAAAACTTTTCGACGCTTTGACGATCAATGTGACCAGTTTTTTCCGCGACCCGGAGGTGTGGAGGTTTTTGCAGGAACGGATTATCCCGGCAGTGGTTATGCACAAGAAAAAAAACGGACAGCGCCGCGTGCGCGTGTGGAGCGCCGGGTCGTCGTGCGGCGCGGAGGCTTATTCGCTGGCGATTCTTTTTTATGAATCGATGCAAAAAGAAGCAGACCCTCTTGCCGTGGAAATTATCGGCACGGATATCGACCGGGCAAGTATTCGCAAGGCGCCGGCCGCCCGTTTTAAGCGGGAGATGGTAAAAAACGTCAACGCCGAGCGGTTGCAGCGGTTTTTTTTGCCGGTGCAGGATGAGTTTCAAATCGTCCCGCATCTGAAAAGCATGGTGCGTTTTGAAGCGCGGGATTTAATCCATGATCTGCCGGTGGAGCATGTCGATATCGTGCTGTGCCGGAACGTGTTTATTTATTTCAACCGGAGTTTACAGGAACATTTGATTATGAAATTTTATCAGGCCTTGCAGCCGTTCGGTTATTTTGTCATGGGGGCGACGGAAATATTATTGGGCGAGGCGCGGCAGCTTTTTAAAATGATCGACGGCGACCGGAAAATATTTCAAAAGGTGAACGCGTGAGCGACCTACCCGGGGATGTTCAGTATCGGGAATTTTTAAAAGATACGGTGCGCCGGCGGGTCGATTTTTCGAAAACCGATCAGGGCAGAGGTATTCCGCCGCCGCCGTTTGAAAAAGCGGCCGATCCGCAGGCCGCGCGTATCGTTTTGCCGAAACGCGCGCAGTGGACGCGTATCGGCAGCGTCGATCTGGCCGGCGCAATGAACAGCCGGCGAAGCCGCCGAAAATTTGCGGCGCAGCCGTTTTCGCTGGAAGAAACAGCGTTTTTGCTCTGGGCGGCGCAGGGGCTGCAGCGGAAGTTCGGCGATACGGCGACCTTTCGCACCGTGCCGTCAGCCGGGGCGCGGCATGCGTTTGAGACCTATGTGTGCGCGCTGCGGATTGAAGCGCTGCCGCGGGGGATATACCGTTATTTGCCTTTATCGCATGAATTGGTGTGCGTGTATGCAGATGCGGGTTTAGCCGCGAAATTGGTTGCCGCGGCGTTGGGTCAGGAGTTTCTTGCCGCGACGGCCGCGACGTTCATCTGGACGGCGGTTCCTTACCGCATGGAGTGGCGCTATGGCGCGGCTGCCGGCAAGGTCATCGCTCTGGATGCCGGCCATGTCTGTCAGAATTTGTATCTGGCCTGCGAAGCAATCAATGCCGGCGCCTGCGCGATTGCCGCGTATGATCAGCAGCGGATGGACGAGCTGGTGCGTGCCGACGGGAAAGAGGAGTTTTCTTTGTATTTGTGCGCTACCGGTAAACGGTAAATGAACTACACGCACCGCCGGAAGAAAAAGCGGAGATTGGTAGCGCGGGTAGCCGAACGATAGTAAAAGAAATACCCGAGTCTGCGTTTTTGACAGCGCGGATGCTCGGGACGAACCAACGAGATCCAGTAAGCGCAAGGATGCGGCATGTTTTGTGCGGTAGGTTTAGAACGGATTCGCTTGGTTGTGGAATTCCGCCGAAAGTTGCAGAATGCGGGATTCCATGGTATTATTTTATTAGGAGAAAAAGGCAAACTTCCGTCATGGATTTTGACGGACACGCTGGGTGTGAGCGTGCGTGGTAACACGAGGACGCAAAGCCGTGCATCCTGGTTTTACGGGATCGGCAGGCTGCTCATCCAAAGAAGACATCTGAGAGAAATTTCATTTACCCAGGCAGTATTTTGCCTGGGTATTTTTTTATTTATGTAAAAAGTGCCAGGCACCAGGGGTTGGGGTGTAAAAAGTGCCAGGCAAAAGCGGTGCAGGGATTGGTAAAAGAAAGAAAAAGGATGCGATGAGCGTATGCCGCGTTTACCGAGAGTTTATATACAGGGATGTGTTTATTATATAACGTGCCGTAGTTTACCGGGAGTGCAGATTTTTACGCAGGAGTGCGATTACGAAATGTACATGAGTTTATTGGCGAAATATATTAAGGAATACGGCGCGGGCATTCGCGCATATGCGTTGTTGCCGGAGCAGATGCATTTATTGCTGGCCATGGACAATAAAGCCGGCGTATCCCAGTTTATGCATAATTTAAATTCGGCGTATACAAAATATTATAACGGACAGTATCAGCGTAAAGGCCATTTGTTCCGGGAGCGGTTCCGGGCAGTAGTGGTGGAAGATTCTCCGGTATATGTAGTGGCGATGTGCCATATTATTCATTTGGCGGCAAAAAAAAGCGAAAGCAGTGGCCAGGCGAAGCCGGTGGCGTATAACAGCTCTGCGTGGTATCGTTCCGCTGGAAATAGTGCGCTCTGCCCGCCGGGAAGCGTGCCATTGGAATCGTTTTCTGAAGGGTTGAAAGTTATTTTGTCTGAACGCAGTTATGACGAACGCTTAGCCGCATGGGTAGAAAGCGAGGAGCCGGCGGAGTTGGAAAAAGGATTGCGCAAGGGGATTATCGGATCTCCGGAATTTATGCAGCGTGTTCAGGAAGAAATATACGCGATGCGGCAGCCTGCCCCTGCGCCGACAGCGCCGGATGCGGACCAGCCGCGTAATTCTAATTCTCGTTCGAAATTTTCGTCGGTGCGGCAGTTTGTTTTGATGGTAATTCTTCTCGCGGCCGCGTTTGCCGGTGTGTTGTTTGTGCGCCCGGAAAAGCGGCAGGTGCGCGTCGAGGAACGTGGAGCGCCGGCAGTGGTCGTTGAAACGGCATCCGTCACGGTGCGCGATTTAGAAAATACCGAATGGCGGATTCGTTTGGTTGCGCCGGATGGAGCCGTCAAAAACGACGCGCTAACATTTTTTCAGGGTAAATTCAGTTCAGCTTTTTTGACGGAACAAGGGTTCGGGCCGAGTAATTTTTCCGTGACGCGCGAGGAAGCCTTACTGTCTTGGGAAACAATGCAATCTTCCGGGAACGGAACCGCTTCATGGCGCGGCGAGGTGGAAAATTCACAGATGCGCGGTGTGCTCAGTGTGCGACGAGACGGAAATTCGGCGCAGGATTTTACCTTTGCCAGTATACGGGTGGTTCGTAAAGAGCAGCATCGGCCAGGGAGGGATGAATAATGCAGCAGTATATAAGGATGGGGAGCGCATTTTTGATGGCCATGGTGAGCAGCGCGTGGTTGTGCGCGGATGTGTTAGCCGGAGATCCGGCCGTTGCGGCCGCGCCGAAGAAACAGGTAGTCGCAAAAGAACTGACCGGTGAGATTAGCGGCATCAGCGGTAATTTTTTGTCGGTGAACTATGGGATCGATCCGGCAAGCGGCGCCGGGTTGGAAGCGGCTTTTGTGATCGACCGAAAAAAAACGAAATTGATCCGCCGCAGTAAATGGGAAGATCTGTCGTTCGGCGACACCGTATTGGTCGCTTATGATGAAGTGACGCAAACGCGCGATGATGGACGAAAAGTGCGCGCATCGATGGTGAAATCCGTGACGTTCGTACAGCCGGGCGCGCCGTCGTTGAGCAGCCGGGAAGACGCGGCAGCAGCCAATGCCGTTCAAAAATGATTAGTGGTGATGATTCCCTCATTCGGGAATCCAGGGGAGGTACAAAACATGTCCAGGAAGCAGGCAATGACGGGAATCCGATGGTTCGGCGCAGGGTTGCTGCTGGTTAGTTGTTTGTTGGCGTTGTGGTGCCCGCCGGCGCAGGCGGTTCAGCTCAAACGCGTACAAACCGGCGACGTGTATTTCGATATCGACGACGCCACGGTCAGCGTGCCGATCAATCAGCTGGACCAGACAAAATCGCTGATTTTTGTCTATCCGAACGTCGATACGAACACCAGTAATTTTATCCATAATAGTTTGTTTTCCGGCATCTTCGAAAGCGATACCAGTTTGATTATCAGCCGCGATTACGGCAATGCCTCGGCAAACGTGCGGTTCTATATCCTGGAATTTGAAGACGGCGTGTTTGTCCAGCGCGGGTTTAGTTCCATGGTGTACGGGCCGACCACCAATACGTCGTGTACGACGAAAGATGTGGTATTACCGACTTCCGTAGACGCAACTAAGTCGTTTGTGCTGGTGAATACCCGCTGGTATAACGCACAATCTGATGATGATGAATCCGTCAAAGTTACCGGACACTTGACCGATGATAATACATTGCAGTTGAAACGCGATTCCAGCTACGATTATAACCGGATCCTGAATATCGTCTGGCAAGTCGCGGAATTTTCTACGGATACGACGATTCGCACCGGCGAGGTTACGCTTGACGAGACCGAACTCAGCGATACCGGCACGATCACTCCGCAAATTCCCGCCGGCAAAGTCAATAAATGTTTATTATTGT
>JAMWCB010000088.1 GCA_023819605.1 Candidatus Omnitrophota bacterium | reverse complement strand
CGGACGCCGACGCGCTGGTTTTTAGCGCGCGCGGGTTGCCTACGGGAGCGAGCTTTGAGGACAACGGGAACGGGATTGGAGAATTCGTGTGGGTGCCCGGGTATGATCAGGCGGGCGTTTACGAGAACATAGAATTTACGGTAAGCGACGGGAAAGAGAGCGCGCGGGAGACGATCAGCATCCGGGTGCAGAAAGAACCGAGCCCGGTGATTGATAGCCGCTTATATATTCAGCCAATTGCGAAAAAAACTATCAAAGAGGGAAGTATCTCCCGGATAGGAGTGGTCGCTACTTATGCAAAAGGGGCAGTCGTTGATCTGACGCTTGACGGCGCTCCGGCGTTTGTTCAGTTGGTGGTGCTCAAAAAAACTGAGACACGCATGTCCGCTCTTCTAAAGTGCGCCCCGGATTATCAGGATGCGGGAACATATGAATTCAATGTTACCTTGGCAGACAGCGCCGGCAATCAGTTTGTGCAGCGGTGTGTCCTCGTAGTCCGCGATGTGTCTCCGGCGCCGGTAATCAGGGTTTCCAGTGAAGAACACGTGCGTGAAAAAGGTCAGAAGATTATTCCGGTGACGGTCAGCAACGCGGACGGCGACGCCGTAAAGGTGTGGATAGAAGGATTGCCTTCATTTTGCGCATTCAATATTTATTACAATAATTCGCAATGGGTTTGGGGTGGGGTACGGTGCAAGCCGGGCAGAGGCAAGGCCGGCACTTATGAAATGACGATTATCGCCGAAGATGCGCAGGGATACCGTGATGTCCAGACGCTGTTACTTAACGTTATTCGGTGAGCGGTAGAAGAAGGGATCGGATAATCGCGGCCAACGTGAAGAAAAGGAGATACTATGAATAGACATGGGAAAATACAATACCTGCTCATCGTGGCGATCGTCATGGGAATGTTTTTTGCAGGATACGCCGGCGCAGAACAGCAAGTGCCGGCCGCACAGCCGGAGAATTTGCGCAGTGAAGCCGCGGAATCGTCGCCGGCAGGCGAGTATCGTGCAGACAGTGAGTTTGCCGGCGCGCCGGTACTCTGCGGCAATCAAATAAAATTGGTCGCGCCGGAACGTTATCGTCTGCGGATTCTCGAGCCGTTGCCGGGATATGCCCAGAGCAAAGTTTTCGGAGTGAATAACCGTGGACAGGCCGTGGGGCGCTCGTATAATTATAACAGCGCAACCGCTAAAGAAGAGCAGCGGCAGGCGACGCTTTGGGATGAGAACGGCACGCCGCATGCGCTGTCGAATCTTTTCGGCGAGTCCAGCGCCTGGAGCATTAATGATAACGGCCAGGTGAGCGGGTATGCGTTCTTAGCATCAGGGTATCGCCACGCGGTGCGTTGGAATTTGACGACGGGAACGGTTCAGGATTTAGGCACCTTGCAAAATACGAATACCGGCGTAAGGGGGAATGAAAGCACTTCATATTCTATTAATAATCTCGGGTATGTTGTCGGCAATGCCGACATTCCGAACGATGCGAATGATTTTACGCCGTTTCATGCGTTTTTGTTTACGGATATGGCCGGCATGTTGGATTTAAAAACATTTGATACGCTCTATTCGTATTACCAGTTCGGGTATAGTATCGCTTATGATATTAATAATTTCGGACAGATCGTCGGCATAGCGCATGACAGCAATTGGAATTTTCGGCCGTTTATTTATGACGTGGTTAACGGGATGCGTCAATTGCCGACCCCTTCCGGTTTTCCGCTCACCGAGTGGTACGCGGTGTGTATCAATGATCAGGAGATGATCGCCGGCCATTTGCTTAACGGCGGGCTGAACCGGGTTTTATTTTATTGGGATTCTCCCTTTGTACAACCGGCGATTATTACGATGCCGGAATCGCACGCCAACGGAGAATTTTACGCTATGAATAATGCGGGAACCTGTGTGGGGTTAATGTGGGATGACACGGATACTGATTGGCGGGGGTTTGTTTTTGATAAGGTTGCGGGGGTGCGGGATTTGAACAGTATTACGGAAACGCTCGCTGATTGGAAATTGGAGGTAGCGCGCGATATTAATGATAACGATCAGATTGCCGGGTACGGCAAATTAGCCGGACAAACGAAAGGCTATATTTTAACGCCGGCGGTGGATAACCGGTGTGATATTAATCAAGACGGTATCGTGAATATTTTAGATATTACGATCAGCGTTAATGTGCTTTTAGGGGTTGAAACAAACGCGGCGTTGGTTACGCGTTCCGATGTCAACCTCGATCAAAGCGTGAATATTTTAGATGTCACGCTCATCGTCAATCAAGTTATGGGGATTGGCTAATCAGAAATTTTCAGCACATCGGGGATAAGGCGGCGCAGAAACGGCGGGTTTCTGCGCCGTTTTTTTTTACGGGTAGCGGCATGGTTTACGGACGGTGAAGAATCAGATTGACAAGGAGCCGAATTTTTTTTAAGCTGAGTATCAGGTATGTGCAAAGGAGGGGCAGATGAACGCGCGTGATATTATGAGTACGCACCTGCGTACCGTGGCGCCGGACTTGTCGATTCGCGATTTGGCTAATTTTTTTATGGAAGAAAACGTCAGCGGGGCGCCGGTTACCGACGAAAGCGGCGCGTTTCTGGGTATCGTGACGGAAGAGGATTTGATTTTTCAGGATAAAAAAATACAGGTACCGACCTTCGTCAATTTTTTTGCCAGTCTTATTCCGTTGGGCGTAACCCAGATGGAAGCGGAAATAAAAAAGGTCGCCGGCACGCGTGTCGCGGAAGTGATGCAGACCGATCCGGTTACGGTTACGCCGCAGACGTTGCTCGATGAGATCGCCACGCTGATGACCGACGGGCACGCGCACTATTTGCCGGTCTTGGACCAGGGGCGGCTGGTCGGTATTATTACGAAGCGCGATGTTATCCGCGCCGTGGCGCGGGGCAGTATTTGGTAGGCGGAGCAGTTTAACGCAGAAGGGGTGCAGATGAGCGATCAAGAGGAATTTATGCGGATGATGCGGGCGATGTATTTCGGAAAATCGTTCGCGCTGTTTCGGTTGGGGTTGAAAATTTTCGGTTTTTCCCTGGTGGCTCTTCTGGTAGTGGGGAGCTGCCTGGTGTACGTGCAGCCGAACGAATATGGGATCAAACAGGTAAATATCGGATTTAAGCCCGGGATTTTGCCGCATGTTTATACCACCGGTTTTTATTTTATTGTGCCGTTCAATGTTGAGCGGATGCACCGTTTTCCGAAAGATTCGCTGGTTTATGAGCTGACCAGTTATCCGGACTCGATGGCGCGCGGCGCCCGCCACGGCAAGGCGGCGCATATTCAAACCTCCGACGGATTTTTTGTCGATGTGGATGTCAGCGTGCTCTATCATATCGTGGATCCTTATAAATTGATTACAACTATCGGGCCGGGATCTTTGTTCGAGGATAACGGGATTATTCCGAAAGTCGAACCGCGGCTGAAAGAAGCGTTAGGCGAGATGACCACCGAGGAATTTTTTAAAAGCCCGCTGCGTGTGCACGGCGCGGAGCAGGCCAAGCACTTGTTGAATGAGGATTTAAATCCGAAAGGGATCGTCGTCGACCATGTGTTGGTGCGGTATTTTAAATACAGCGAGGAAATTCAGCGTAATATCGAAGAGAAAAAACTCAAAGATCAGTTGGTATTTACCAATCAATCGAAGGCCCGCGCTTCTTCCGAGGAAGCCTTGGTGAAAAAAGTCCGCGAAGAGGGCGAGGCAAAACAGAAAGTAAAATTGGAAGAAGGACGGGCGTACGTGGTGCAAAAAAACGCCGAACGCGATCTCTATGTCCGCACCAAACGCGCGGAAGCGAATGTGCTGATTAGCCTGGCCGAGGCGAAGAAGACGGAAATGATCAACAATGCGTATCAGAAAAAAGGTTCGGATAAACTGGTCGGTTTGAAGATGGCCGAGGTAATGAACGGCATTAATCTGATCGTCTTGCCGTCCGGCGGCGCGAACGGGTTCAATCCGTTGGATTTGGACAAAAGCATGCACTTGTTCGGTGTTCAGCAAAAAGGAGGCGAATAATGGACAGTCGTTTATTGCGTTTACTGACGCGCTGCCTTTTTGCGATGATTATTCCCTTGGTCGCGGGCTGCGTGCCGCATTCCACCGGTTCGACCGAGGTGGGCGTGCGCACCGTGAAGTGGTCGCTCTTCGCCAAGAAGGGGGTGGAGCAAAAAATTTACGCGCCGGGGACGACGTATTTTTTCCTGCCGTTGATCAATGACTGGCATGTCTTTGATACGAAGCTGCGCAATATGGAAATGACCCGCTCGCCGGGGCAGGGGGCGCATCAGGGGACGGATGATTTGGTTTTCAAAACGATCGACGGCAACGACATCAGTTTGGACGTGATTATTTCCTATCGGATCATTCCGGAAAAAGCGCCGTATATTTTAGAATTCGTGGCCAGGGATAATCTCGAGTTGGAAGAGAAAGTCGTGCGGCCGATTACGCGGAATATGACGCGGGATTTGTTCGGAGAATTGGCCACCGAAGATTTTTATGTGGCGAATAAGCGCACGGAAAAAGCCGAGAGTGCGCTGCGTCAATTGAATGCACTGTTGCAGCCGTATGGCGTGGTCGTGGAAAATGTGTTGCCGAAGGATTACCGGTTTAATGCCGCCTATCAAAAAGCGATCGAAGAGAAAAAGGTTGCCGATCAGATGTCCGAGCGTTATAAATCGGAAGTGCGGGCCACCGTGGAGGAGTATAACCAGCGCTTGCAGCAAACGCAGGGAGAAGTCAATCAAATCGTTGCCAAAGCCGACGGCGAATATGCGAAAGCGAAAATAGAGGCGGATGCCTATTATGAACAGCAGAGCCGTATCGCTAAAGCGATCGAGGCGGAAGCGGTCGCCGAATCGAAAGGCATCGAAAAGATGGTGGAAGCGTTAAATAGTTCCGGCGGCGCGACCATGGTGAAATTACGATTGGCGGAAGCGTTGGCCGGCAAAGAAATATATCTTTTGCCGATGGGCGAATCCGGCGGCATCGATTTAAAAACGACCGACATCAATCAGTTGTTGAAATTGTATGGCGTGCAGAAAGCTGCCGGGCAGCGGCAGCCGTTGGAACAGCAAAAAAAATAGGGAAGTTTTTTGGAACGGCCGTGCGACGGTTTTCCCGGCATAGTTCCGGGAAAACCGTTTTTTTTGATGAGCGCGCTGCCGTCCGCTCGCGTTCCCGCCGGCATGCGTCCGGACTCATCCCCCACTCAGACAGTTCGACCCGCGGTAGAAGCCCACGCCTCCCGGGCAGAGAACGCACAAGAGAAGGTTATCCATGTAACTCTATTTAAAATATAGTGTTAAATCAATAATTTTTTTAGAGGCGGCGCTTGTCTGCGCGTATTGTTTCGGAGGTGTTTATGTGTTTTTCTTGACAGTGGTATTGTGAAAATTATATAATTAAAAAATTAATAATATATTAAAAAAAGAGGAAGCGCATGATTGACGAATTCATTCAGCAACGGTTGAATCAACTCCATGAGCTCAGGCAAGCCGGTATTGACGGCTATGGGTATCGTTTCGAGCGCAGCCACATGGTAAGGCAGGTGCTCTATACGTTTCAGGAGCATGCGAACGTATCGTGTGCCGGCCGGATCATGGCCTTGCGTTCGCACGGGAAAAGTATGTTCGGCGACATTAAGGACAGCAGCGGGCGTATTCAGTTTTATATCAAAAAAGATATTGTCGGCGACGCCGCGTTCACGCTGGCTAAAAAACTGGATATCGGGGACATCGTGGGCATCGGCGGGGAATTGTTCAAGACGCATACCGGCGAACCGACTATTCTCATCAAGCGCATCGAATTGCTGGCGAAGGGTATACGCCCTTTGCCGGAAAAATGGCACGGATTGCGGGATGTGGAGATTCGTTACCGCAAACGGTACCTGGATCTGATTGCCAATGACGATGTGCGCGCGGTGTTTACGGCGCGCAGTAAGATAATCCGCACGATTCGTAAATATCTTGATGAGCGGGAGTATCTGGAAGTGGAAACGCCGATGATGCATCCGCTTGCCGGCGGTGCGGCGGGCAAGCCGTTTCGCACGCACCATGAAGCCTTGAATATCGATTTGTTTTTGCGGATCGCGCCGGAACTTTATTTGAAAAAATTGTTAGTGGGCGATTTGGAACGGGTTTACGAGATCAACCGTTCGTTTCGCAACGAAGGGATTTCCACGCGGCACAATCCGGAATTTACGATGCTGGAAGTATATACCGCCTACGCCGATTATCGCGACGTTATGGATTTGACCAAAGGGTTGATTACGGCGGTCGCCGATGAAGTTTTCGGCAAACGCACGTTTATGTTCCATGAACAAGAGATCGATTTTAATACCTGGGAAGAAGTTTCTTTTGCTGATTTGATGCACCGGCAGTACGGCATCAAGCCGGATGATTCGGCGCAGCAGTGGTTGAAAAAATTACAGGAGCAGGGTGTGGCGGTGGGAGAAGGCAAGATCAGCCGGACATTTATTCTGAACCTGGTGAGCGATTTGTTGGAGTTTAAATCCGCGCATCCGGTTTTTGTGACGGATATGTATACGGAGTTGTGCCCGCTCGCCAAGCGGAAGAAGGATAATCCGTTACTGAGTGAGCGCTTTGAATTGTTTATCGGCGGCATGGAAGTCGCCAACGCGTATTCGGAATTAAACGATCCGTTGGAGCAGCGTACCCGTTTTCAGGATCAGGCGCAGGACGAGGGCAAAACCGGGATCGATGAAAGTTTTGTGGAAGCGTTGGAATACGGCATGCCGCCGGCCGGCGGCTTGGGCATCGGCATCGACCGTTTGGCGATGATTATGACTAACCAATTTTCGATTCGTGATGTTATTTTGTTTCCGCAGCTCAAAGCGGAAGCCGCAGCCGGCGAGCCGGCAACCTGAATCACCGCCGCCGTAGGATTCCGGCGCGGAGTAAGGAGCGGGCCTATGCCCTACGAGTGGTGGATCGGCGTTCGCTATTTGTTCGCGCACAGCAAGGCGCGGTTTATTTCGTTGATCAGCCTGATTTCGATTATCGGCGTCGCCGTCGGTGTGGCGACCTTAATCATCGTCATCGGGGTGATGACCGGCTTCGATCAGGAATTGCGCACCCGGATTATCGGTACCAGCAGCCATTTGGTCGTGGACAAACTGGGCGGCATCGACGACGCGCCGCTGGTGCAGCAGCGGCTGCAGAAACTGCCGGAAGTGCGCGGCAGCGCGCCGTTTGTCAACGCGCAGGCATTGCTCATTGAAAAAGACCGGATGTTTTCCGTGCTGGTGCGCGGGATTGACCCGGAACAGGAAATCCGGGTGACCGATTTGCCGCGGTTTATGACCGCCGGTTCCTGGCGAATGGCCGAAAACGGCCTCTTGGTCGGAAAAGATTTGGCGGCGCGCCTGGGCGTTATCCCGGGTGACCGGGTGCAATTGTTGACCCCGGCGACCATCGACGGAGCAGAATTCGTCGTCAACGGCGTGTTTTCCAGCGGGATGTACGATTACGACGCGAACGTCATTTTTGTCCCGCTGGCTGCGGCGCAATCGTTTACCGAGCAGACGAACCGGATCAGCGGGATCAGCGTCAAATTGGCGGATGTCAACAAAGCCGGCCAACTGAAAACGGCGATTCAGGAATATTTGGGATTTCCCTATATTGTGCGCAGCTGGATGGATTTAAACCGCAATTTGTTTGACGCGCTGAAGCTGGAAAAGACGGCAATGTTCATTATTTTGACGTTGATTGTGCTCGTCGCGTCCCTGAACATCGCCAGTACGTTGATCATGACGGTTATGGAGAAAATAAAAGATATCGGCATCTTAAAGACTATCGGCGCGACGCCGCGTTCGATTCAGGGGATTTTTACGCTGCTCGGCGCGATGATCGGCATCGTCGGCACGTCCTGCGGCGTGGCGCTGGGAACGGCCGCGGCCTTCGCGTTGAAAACGTATAAATTTATCAAGCTGCCCAAGGATGTATACTATATCGATACGTTGCCGGTGCAAATCGCCGGCACGGATATCGTGTGGATTGTCGGCGCCGCGCTGTTGATTAGCCTCGGCGCGACGATATATCCGGCGCGGCAGGCCGCGCGCCTGCATCCGGTGGAGGCGTTGCGCTACGAATGAAACTTGAAGCCCGCGGGATTGAGAAAACCTACCGTTCCAAAGGCGAATGCCTAACGGTTTTGAAAAAGGTCGATTTTGCAGCGCAGCCGGGAGAATTTATCGCCCTGTTGGGAGCCTCGGGCGCGGGTAAATCGACGTTGTTGCACGTGCTCGGCGGCCTGGACCGGCCGAATGCCGGGGAAGTGTTTCTCGACGGCAACGGCTTGTATGCGATGAAAGAGCGCGGCCGGGCGGCGTTGCGCTGCCGTTGTTTGGGGTTTGTGTTTCAGTTTTACCACTTGTTGCCGGAGTTTACGGCGTGGGAAAATGTCATGCTCGCGGCGCGGATCCGCGGCGCTCCCGCGCAACAGGCGCGCGCGGCGGCGAAAGCGCTGTTGGAGCGCGTTGGCCTATCCCGGCGCCTGCATCATCGGCCGTCGGAATTGTCCGGCGGCGAGCAGCAGCGGGTGGCGATCGCGCGGGCGCTGGTTAACGAGCCGCGGATTTTATTATGCGACGAACCGACCGGCAATCTCGATTCGAAAACCGGCGCCGGTATTTGCGAATTACTGCTCGAGTTAAACACGAACCGGGGGTATAGTTTGATTATTGCCACGCACGCGCAGGATTTGGCGCGCCTGGCGCGGCGAACCGTGCGGATTGTCGACGGGCTTCTCGCGCACGCCTGAAGCCGGCGCCGGCGGTGGTTTTTTAGGGAACCGAGGTCGAGGAGGGATGATGGGATTGAAAATTTATTTAAACGGCGCGCTGGTTGAAAAAGAAGACGCTAAAATTTCCGTTTACGATCACGGATTATTATACGGCGACGGGGTCTTCGAGGGGATCCGTTCTTATAATTGCCTGGTGTTTAAGCTGGACGAGCACATCGAGCGTTTGTATGAGAGCGCGCACACGCTCCTGTTGGAAATTCCTTTGACGAAAAAACAAATGAAAGATGCGGTGGTGCGCACGCTCAAAGCCAATAAATTGCGGGATGCGTATATCCGGCTGGTCGTGACGCGCGGCACCGGCGATTTGGGGCTGGACCCCCGCAAATGTAAGGTCGCGACGGTTTTTATCATTACGGACAACATCGTACTCTATCCGGCGGAGCTTTATGAGAAAGGTATGGAGATTATTACCGTGCCGACCGTGCGCAATGTTTCCGAAGCGGTCAATCCGCAGGTGAAATCGCTCAATTATTTGAATAATGTCATGGCGAAGATTGAAGCGGTTAATTCCGGATATCAGGAAGCGATTATGATTAATGCTTTGGGGTATGTCGCCGAATGCACGGGCGATAATATCTTTACGGTTAAGCGCGGCACGCTGATGACGCCGCCGCAGTATATGGGCACGTTGCGGGGGATAACGCGCGATAGCGTGCTCGCCTTGGCTCGCATGGCCGGGATCCCGGCGATCGAGCAGGTGCTGACGCGGCATGAAGTGTTCAATGCCGATGAAGTTTTTCTCACCGGCACCGCGGCGGAAATTATTCCGGTGGTCAAAGTCGACGGCCGCCGCATCGGCGCCGGCGAGCCGGGCCCGCTTACCCGGAAATTATTAAAAGCGTTCCGCGGCGCGACGCGGTCGCAGGGGACGCGGTATAGTTTGTGAGCGGATATGCGTCGCGGCGGCCGCCGCGGCGCAAGCAGGGATGCGGATGAAACACGGATGTTAACCGAGGAGGCGGCGATGGTGTGTCAGGTTTGCGGCAAAAAGTCGGCAACGATCCATCTGACGGAAATCGTTAATGACCAGATGACCGAACTGCACGTATGCGAAGGCTGCGCGAAAGAAAAAGGTATTGCCGGTTTAGGGCAGCCGTTCGGATTGCAGGATTTATTAAGCGGTTTGGTCGATTTCGGCGCGCCGTTGGCCGGCGCCGGCGGCAAACAGGCCAAAAGTGTAGTGCAGTGTTCGAATTGCAAGATGTCCTATGAGGATTTTCGTAAAGCCGGGCGGTTCGGCTGCAGCCAGTGTTATGAAGTGTTTAAGGAAAGCCTGGAGCCGTTATTGAAGAAAATCCACGGCGCGACGCAGCATCAGGGAAAAGCGCCGACGCACGGCGACGAATCGGTGAAAATGAAGAAGGAATTGCAGGATTTACAGCTGAAACTGCAGCGCGCCGTGCAGAATGAGGAATTCGAAGAGGCGGCGAAGCTCCGCGATAAAATCAGAACATTGGAAAAAGGCGAAGCCGCCGGAGCGTAAACGCGGGGAGACGGGAGGCTATGGATATTAACGCAATGATCAAACAGACCAGCGGTTGGCTGAAGGGCACCGGCCCGCATGCGGAAATCGTTTTTTCCAGCCGCGTGCGCCTGGCCCGCAATATTGAAAAATTGATTTTTCCGAATTGGGCGCAAGCGGAACCGCAGGAACAGGCCGTGTCGGTGGTGGTATCCCCGGCGGAGCGTGGAAATCTCAGTCGTTACATCAATCTGAGCGGTCAGCTCACCGCCCGCAGGCCCGACCC
>JAMWCB010000087.1 GCA_023819605.1 Candidatus Omnitrophota bacterium | reverse complement strand
TCGATTTTTTTACCCCTCATCACTGAAGGCTCGCGCCTCGCCCGACCCTCGCCCGACACCCCCTTCCAAGGACCCGTAAACCTATTCGCGACGCGGCATGATCTGCGACAGCAACTGCCCGATGTTGGCCGGTTCTTTCTTGAGTCGTTCATGCTCCCTCAGTCTTATATCCATCAAGACCTGCTTCATCTGCCCATCAATAGCCTTCTTAAACCAGCCCCAAGCGTTCTTTACCTTCGCCTTACCCTGCATAAACTGCTTACACAACGCGATAACCACCTCCGGCTTGGGTGGATAACCCTTGTCGATACGGTAATCCATAAGCAACCGGTATAAATTAACCTCCCCTAAAAGCCTCTCGCACCATGAATCCAGCTCCGTTACCTGCTCCTTGCCCGGCTGTCCGTACGGTAAACTGGAAGTTATCCACAGCTCCGGCAAACAAACGCCCGTCTTGTTCGTTTCTTTTTGATCATTTAATTCTTGTTTGGGTGACACCGATGACACCAGCGGTGGTGACACTGCTGTCACTACTCCGGTGCCATGCGTGACACCGGTGACAACGGTGTCACTACTTTTATCCACAGGCGAATTGAGCAATTTATAAACATTCGGCTTCCCCTTTTTTCGTTCAATCGAAATGATTTCGATCCTCTCGAGGACTTTGATCGTGCGCATGATCGTCCTGCGGCTGACATTGCAGTTATGGGCAAGCGTCCGCAAGGACGGAAAGCAGTTTTGATTCTTGGCGTTGGCGTAATAACACAGCCACGAATAGACCGCGACTCCGCGGTTACCAGCCTTCGCGCTGATCAGATTCAAAGCGGCTTTGTCTATCCAAAGAAATTTCCCGTCACGTAAATCCCTGATATCGATATTTCCCATGAAAAACCTTCTCAAGAAGAAACAACTTCATACCAAGACATGTTGCCCTTGAGGTTTCGCCGGATGCATTCATCCTTGCCGATCTTCCTCACCATGCCTTGCAGAACAAAATCCCTGATCGTCCTCTCGGCCCGCAAATAATAATTATTAGTGCCAAACGATATGGCCTCGGCCTTTGAAAAAATCCTTTTCTGCCTGCACCAGCGTAGAAGCTGTTCTTCTTTTGATAAAATTTTGTCTACCGGCTCATTCATCTCCATTTTTCTCACCTCCCGACCAATTCATCTTGCCCAGCTGATCCAACCCCACAAGGCCAAGAAAAAGTACACAACGAACAGGAACGCCTGAGCGTATAAACGCTTTCTAAAATCGATCACTGCCCAGCAAGCGTTCGTAAACATCCACACCACAAACCCGGCCGGGTCTTTATGCACATTCAAAACAACACCGAAGATCGACAAGCCCGCCAGAAGCCACATCATCGTTTCCCTGAACTCTTTCGGATCCTTGCCGAAGGGCCGGTTGGCTTCAACAAGCTTGCGCCGGTTATACCAGCTCAAGTTTTTATAGATTTCTTTCCATCCCTTATTGACTCTCATCCGGTCTCCTTTCCTTGCTCTTTGGAACTCTTTCAACGATAAAGAAGTCCTCGCCGATCTTCTCGGTCGCGCATTCGGTAAAGACACTGGCCAGAAGCGCGCCGACATCATCAGTCACATGAATGATCACGCGATGGCCGGACAAAAGAAACGACCCATCCATCTTGACCCGGGCTTTCCCGAACACCCCGCGCGCCGCGCGCATCGCCGATTCCATCTGATCCTGAATCAGCTGTTTATCGATCCTTTCATCGAACTCGAACTTATAAACGAACTCCATGCAATTCCTCCTCTCTGATTACCTCAGATATTCTTCAAGCCCCTCTTTACGAAACGCTTCTCGAATGCGCTTAACTTCCTCCTGAAGCGTTGTCCGGGGGATGCCCATCTTTTCGCCCACCTTCACCTGAGTCATGCCTTCCGACAAATACCTGCATATCTGTTTTTGCCTGAACGACAGGCCTGCAGTTGCCCGAGCCATCGCATCCGGAAGATCCGCCGCCGTAATTTTTGAAATCGTTTGCTCTTCCACCATCAAAATCTTCTCCTTTTTCCCGATTAATTCCTCGTCGCTGTCCATCGCATCAAGCGACTCGCTTATTGCGAAAACCCTTCGTTTATTGCGTCCTTCAAACCTCGCTATATCCGCAAGCTTAATGCGCGTGATCCTATTCAAAAAGGTACGCTCCGATGCTCCGGCTTCCGGCCGGTATTTGTCTTTGACAAAAAACCAGTGAATCAAACATTCCTGCAAAAGATCGTCGAAGCTTACGTTTTTCAAAAAGGCATACTCACGCTGGGCATCCTTGATCAAGCAACGAACCTCACGTAATTCCCACTCCTCAAATAAGCCACGATAGTTTTGACTAATAGGGACACTCCTTTGTTAGGCAGTGTCCGGAAATTAGCCTCATGCATCCCATTGACCACTTTATGGTCTCTTCGATCGTATAATTTGTTTGCATCCCGATAGTTCATCAGGCGTCGGCTCTCTTTTTAATATTCCGGTTAGAACGGCTTTGACGGCTTCAAGGATCTTCTTGTTTTGTGTTACCCGGGCAACACCCTCCAAGGGCTTGTCCGGATAAATGACATTGAATCCCCGTTTAAACCGTTTTTCGAAATTGGATATTTGCCTCGCGCCCATCAAACTCTCCTCTACCGGCTACATACGTCGACTTCCGTAAAACTGCCGAAAAAAAGTTCAAAAAAACAAAATATTTCCGTCACCTTGCCGGAAATCGACGTATATAGCCAAAGGAGCGAGAATCTGAGATCTCCGCGCAAAACAGCCCTAAGATGTTGTTATAGCTTGACTTGTGATAGCTTCCATTATAGGGTTGGGTCGCATTACAAAAAACGAGTTTGAAAGACCGGCATGACACAAATTATTAGATCGAAAGAGAAAAAAAGATTCGTGATCTACACCCGGTGCTCGACCGACGATCAGGCACAGGGCGATTTCACGACATTGGACGCGCAAGCGCATCACTGCAAAAATATGCTCGATGCGTTTGGCTATGAACTTGGAGATATCGGCAAGAATGGAATAGTCAACGATGACGGCTATTCCGGAAAAGATTTGAACCGGCCGGGAATACAAATGATCCTTGAGAACGTCCGGCAGAAGAAGAAAATTGACGGCATAATTTTCTTCCGGCTCGACCGGCTCACGCGCAACACACGCGACCTCTATGCCCTCATCGATTTATTCCGCGAAAAAGAAGTAGATTTTATTTCGGTAAGAGAAAACCTCGACAGCTCCACCGCGATCGGCCGCGTGGTTATAGGAATACTCGGCATCCTCTCCGCGTTCGAACGCGAGCTGACCGGCGAACGCGTGAAAGCCTCCGCGATCGCCCGCGTACGCCAAGGCAAATGGGTCGGCGGTTTCTTGGCACACGGTTATAAACTCGAAAAAGACGGCGAGCGCCTGCCCAACGGCCGACAACCTCACAAAGTTGTTCTGGATCCGGAACTCGCGCCGCAACTGCGAATCATCTGGGAAATGGCGGCCAACAACAAATCGCTCATGGAGATCGGCCAAGAGCTGGAACGGCAAGGCGTAAAAACCTGCAGAGGCAAAGTCTGGCGCAAACAGACATTATCATCCGTCATCAAAAACCCTTTTTATAAAGGGTACATCCTCTACGCCAACGAACTTCACAAAGGAAACCATGAAGCCCTGATTGAACCCGCGATCTGGGAAAAGGCCAATAGAATCGTTAAAGCCAAACTGCCCGGCCACGGATTCAGCAGAAAACCAAAAACCTATAATTATTTATTGAGCGGACTGCTCAAATGCGGGAAGTGCGGAAGCCACCTGATATCGGCCTCCAACAAGGGGCGGGACGGAAAGAAGTTTCATTACTATATCTGCGGCAGGTCAAAACAAAAACTCGGATGCAATGAACTGGGCATCCCGGCACCGGTCTTTGACCGGGCCCTGATCGGATACTTCCGGAAAGCCTCCCAGAACAGGGATATCATCATCAAAGGCATCGGCGATGCCATGCGCGAAGCCCAGCTGATGGCCGGGCGCATCGACATCATGATCGCGGAAACCGAAGCCAAGCTCAACGATTGCCAGCACGAAGCCAAGACCCTGCTGGATCTGGCCATGACCGGCACCGTAACGCAAGGCCCGGCTTATAAAATAAAGATGTCGGAAATAGATAACCAAATAATAATGCTCGAGGACAAGCTAACCAAACTGCGGACACAAAAAACAGCCAACGATATGACGGCCAACTCGGCCAATTACCTCCACGAAACCCTCCAGTTCGCCTTGGAATACCTCGACAAGGCCCCCGCAGAAGCCCAGAAAAGCCTCGTATTCGCCCTTGTTAAAGAGATTGTGATCCATAACGACGTAATTGACCTGCGGATGTACTTGGGCGATCCTGAGCAAACCCTGCAGGCCGATATCGACGACTGCGACCACAACAAAACCGCCGTAAAAAACAAAAACCCCATTCCGGAATTACTCCGAAATGGGGCTGATGTTAACGATCAAGCGCTTGTTGCGCATGGTCGTCCAAAATGGCTCCCCCGCGAGGACTCGAACCTCGGACCCAGTGGTTAACAGCCACTTGCTCTACCAGCTGAGCTACAGGGGAATTAACTATTTATTGCTTGTTACAGCATTATTGTGGATTAGCGTTGCCAACCGTTTTCTACCATTGCCTGTTTTAAAAAAGTTCTCCCGCTTCCGGGCTATGTTCAATACTTCATATTTTTCAAAATATATCAATTCGTACGGCCGATTGCTGCGCGTATATTGATTGGTTCCGCTATTATGCTCTTGCAACCGCTCGTGTGGGTCTTTACCCGTACAACCAATATACCGTTTACCGTTTCTTTCACTTAAAAGAACATATACGTAATACATTTCTTGCTCTACCCCCGCCACATCTCTCAGCGGGTCCGCTATGCTTTGTAGCGGAAGCTGAGCTACAGGGGAATAGGTTTTGTTTCTCTGTTTTCAAAGAACTGTCGTTGATTCTATTAAAAAAATATCGTCATTAATTATACATTTCAAACGCAAAATTTCAATATTTTTTCTTACTGCTGCGCCGGCGGATTTGCTGCCGTTCCTTCTTGCGCCATGGACAGGACAAAGTGCATAATCGTGCCGGTGAGAAATAAACCGATCACGCAGTTAACCACGCTGTTGATGATAACATTTAAGCTGCTCAATAACCAACCGGCGGGGATTGCCTTACCGAGCAACAGGGTCAGCAGGCCGACGAGCAGGGAAATAACGGCCATGCTTACGAATAATAAGAATCCCAGCCAAAATAATTTTCCCCACACGGCTTTAGCCAACATCGCGCTTTTTTTCACCGATGCCCACAATTTTCCGTCTTCAATGACGATGACGTATTGCCCCAACATAAACGGTACGGCGGCGATAATCGACCCAATGACGGCGATAAACATGAACAAAACGCCCAATATGTTGAAGAATATATTATTGCCGCCGCCGAGTGCCACCATCACCCCCACCAGAACCGCGCCAAGCACCCAACCGAGCATCGCGATACCGCCGACTAAAGAATTTACCGCCACCAAGCGAGCGAAAAAACGATTACAGTTGCCGACAAATTCCGCCAAATCCGGCCCATCCGTCTTGATCTTGGATAGCACACCGCCCAATACCCCCCCCTGCATATAAATCCAAGCCATGGAGACAATCAGGATAAAAAATACGAGATAGATGATCCGCTGCCCGACTTCATCCGGGGTCGGGTTCGGCCCGAGAATCAAAAGAAAAGAAAAACCGCCGATGTTGTTGAACGCGGCAATAATCGCAGCCAATGGCCAGGTGGAAATGCTTAACATAAACCCTTTTTGAATAGCTTGTCCCGCGGTCATGGTTTTCTCCTTTGTTCTATGTAATTATATATCGTAAATAAAGATAGCATACTTCCGATTCTCTGTCCAGTTTTTTCAAACTGCCGGCGGACTGTCCATCGATCGAGTTGGCATCCCCGCGCGGTGCTTCGGCAAAAGAAACGATACCGTTGTCCCTTTACCGGGTTCGGAATCAATCCAAATTTTTCCGCCGTAGCTTTCGACGATCCGCTTGCATATAGTCAACCCCGCACCGTTGCCTTCGTACTTATCCCGCGTGTGTAAACGTTTGAATATCTGAAAAATCTGCTCAAAATATGCCCGGTCAATACCGATGCCGTTGTCGCGGATATTAAACAGCCAGAATTGCTCTTCTTCGCCGCAGCGGATATCCACCCGCGGTTGCGCCGATTCATTAAATTTTATGGCATTGTGAATAACATTATGGAACAACTGCACTATGCGCTGGTGTTCGCCATAAACGATCGGTAAAACCCCGTGAATTTCAACCGCGACATTACGTTCCCGCAAGAGAACGTTGAGGCGGCGCATCACTTCTTCGATAATGATATTTGTGTCCAACTCTTCGAGAACCGGACATTTCCGTCCCAGTTGGGCAATCATGATTAAATCTTCCAGCAAACTTTGCAACCGCGCCGAATTAACGCGGATACGGCTGATATATTCCAGGGTTTTCGGATTGCACAGGCCGCGGCAATCTTCCCCGAAAAAACGGGCGAACGCGTCGATGGAGCGCAGCGGCTCTTTTAAATCATGCGAAACGATATAGGTAAATTTATTGATCTCTTCGTTGGCCAGGCGCAATTCCGCATTCTTTTTTTCCAGTTCCCGCGCTTTCTGTTCCAGGCTCAGCGCGTAACGCTGCAGATCGTCGGTCAGCGCGGAATTTTTTTGGGCGGAGAGGGTCAATTCCTGCGCCATGAGATTAAACGTATCCACCAATTCTTGAATTTCGCCAAAGGCGCGCACGCGCAACGGCTGCTTATAATCCCAACGGCTGAGCTCCGCCGCCGCTTTGGCCAAATCACGCAAGGGATAACTAATCCGCCGGGAAAACGATAATCCCAAGAGCACCGAACATAAAACCGCGACAACGAACATCGCCGCGGCAAATTGCAGGGAGGGAAGATTCAGCCGGAATAAAACCTCGTGCGGAACTACGGCAACGATGCGCAGCGGCTGTGCGCCGAAATTCGGCGCGAATGAAAAATCCTGAAACGCCCAGAGATCTCCATTATGGCGTTCCTGCGTAAACACCGGATATTTTTTTTGTTTCAAAACCAGCGCCGGCTGGCTCCGGCTTCCGCCTATCGGCCGAATCATCGTGCCGGAACCGGAAAACACACCGAACATTTTTTCACCGAACACCGGTATTTCCGCCACCCGGTCGAGAAAACCGTCCAACCGGCTGTGGACAATGATCGCGCCGCCGAATTCGCCGGTATCGTAATCGACGACCGCCTGCCCATGGCTGATCAACCACCCGCCGTTTTCCGCCTGATAGGGACCTTCAAAAATAACGCGGCCGGCCGGCGCGGCCTGCGCCTGCATAAAAAGGCTACGCCCGGCATCTTCCACGCGGCTATAGCGCTCCAGGTCATGCACCGAATAGACCGACGGCGGTCTCTGCGTCCCCTGCACTGCCGCGGCGACTTTTTCCCCGCGATAATTAAAAAAATAAATCCCAAACAGCGTCGATTGCTCGGCTAACTTATGCTGAAATGTTTTCTCCACGCGTTTGGTAATCACCAGTTTTTCCGCCTGCGATCCCAATAAATAATCATTGATTACCGTATTAAGCGTAATCTCGCGCAGAATCTGTTGCGGCAGCTTCCGAAAATCGCGTTCAAACTCATCCCAGAGGTCCGCAAAATAACGCGGCAATAACTCCTCCAGCTGCTTTTCCTGTTCATTTTGGTGATAAAAGTAAAAAAAAGCGGTTAATGTCCCGCTGATCAATAAACTCAACGCTAAAAAAGCCGCGACTAAACGCGGAAACACCGGCCAGTCTTTTTTTACGCCTGCACGCACGTCGATGGTCACTCGCTTTTTTCCAATGCCCGTGCCTCGTCAATCAATTCATCAAAATCCGCCGGCTCAAGCCCAGCCAACGATATGCCTAAAGCTGCCGCGCGCTGCCGATTGACTATGCGGCTGCCGCGGGGCGGACATATCGAAGGAATTTCCGCCGGGCGGCGCCTGCCTTCTAAAATTTCCGCGGCCATGCAAAACGCTTCATATCCCTGACGGTACCCGCTGTCGTCGGCCGCGCAAAGTAAGCCGGCGCGAACATGCTGCCGGGTCGCCGTAGCTTCCGGTTTGCGGATATGATCCAGATACCATTTGCCTGCCGTGTATATATCCACCGGCCGCCCTTGGTTATCCCGCAGCGTATCGTAATTTAAAACTAAAAAAGCGTCCACGGTTTCCGCAGCCAGGAGGGTTTGCTGTTGAAATTCTTCCCAGGAATTGGTGCAAATTATCGCAGACAACGACAAGGGTAAACTGTTTTTATTGCGTAAAATTTCAATTTTTTTCACCATGGGACGGGTTGTTTCCGAATCGCAGGCCAGAACCGCGAACGTTTGTGCCGCCGGCGCGATTTTTTTTAAAAGTTCAAGGCTTTCTTTAAGATAACCTATTTGATAAACGCCGGTTATATTATGGCCCGGGCGTTCAATGGATTCAACCAGGCCGTATTTCAACGGCAAACCGTTGATGCCCCAAAATACCACCGGAATATCGCCGTCGAGTAATTGATTGCCGATATAATTCGCCGCATTATCGTCACCAAGCAAAACGATGTCCGGCTTAAACAAGGATATTTGCTCGATTATCGCATGCGTAATTTGTCCAAGCTCGATCGCGCTGTTGCGGCGTTGGGAATTCATCCAGGCTTTCCACACCACGGCGCGGGAACTTTCGGTACGATCAGTCTGCAATAATTCCTCTGCCTGCTGCGCACTATCCAAATACCCGGCGGCACGCATCGCGTCACAGACACCCTGATGCGTTTCGTTCGACCACAGATATTCTCGATGATAGCTGCTGACGATGAATATTCTTTTTTTCGGGCCGGCGCCGGTTTCGGCGGCCCACACCACGGAAACGCCGGCAGACAACGTCAGCGCCACAAACAGCATCTGCAAAAAATTTTTCCGGATCATCCGTTGATCACCGCGCATCCTCGCGTCCTCTGCGTATACGTCTCCGGCGTTTTAACGTACCGGCCGCCAGCTCGCATCCACCTCTTCCGCGAATTCCGGCGCCCGTCCCTGCGTATCTTTCGCCGCCACGCTTCCGCCGGCGGCCACATCCACGGCAAACGTATATTTGCCGCTCACCCCATATTCAGCCGGCACCGCCGCTAAAAGCGCCGGCCGCGGCGAACTGCCGCCGCGCACGTACAAAAAATAATATCCTTCGACCGGCATCTTCGCCATAACCGAACGGTTCACCGGCGCCAGTTCCGGATCGATAATCCGTAATTGCCCCGCTTCGTTCAGAATCAATTCTGCCGCCTGCGCCGCAAATCCACCGGTACGCGAACAATACACCTGCTGCGCGGCAGCATACCGCCGCAGCAGCGCAACCGCTTCTTGTTCATTACGCGTTCGCTGCCGCCGCGCATCGGCGACAATACGCCACGCGCACCATTGTTTACTGAGCACATCAAAAACGGACAGTTGCCGGGCCCGCGCCGCCGCCGGCGGGCAGACAACCGCGCCGGCGCTGCCGTCCTGAACAACCGCCGGGACCGTTATGCCTTTGGCCGCCCGGACCATTTCCCGGTAAGAATCTTCCAGGGCTTTCAACACGCCCAACGCCACCGTGCAAAAAATAATCGCCGCTAAAAACAAAAAAAATCCCAACAAATTAATTTTGCCGGAATGTTTTCCACTGCGCCGCTTCGCCGAACCGGTCATGGTTTTTCCCCGTGCGCGGCTACCCGGCGGCGAATTTCCCGCAATTGTTGTTCCCGCTGCGCAAGCGCCGCGCGCGTCTGCGCTTGGATTCCCTCCAAAATAACCAGCAGTTCCGCTTTCGCCGCTTCCTGCTCAGCAAAATCAATCCCCGCCGCTTTTGCCCGGAACTCGGCCAATTCTGCGCGCTTGCGGTCGATTTTTTCCTGCTGTTGCCGCACCCGCGCCTGTAGAACGATAACGCTGTTTTCTAAATGCTCCGCTTGCCGGCGGCGATGCTCGGCGCTCAACCAAGGGAACAACACCGCAGCCGCGACCAAAACGGCGCCGGCGATCCCTGCCGCCCGTCGAACCCGCACGCGCGCGGACACTTTTTATTTCCCGCCTCCGGCGCGCAATTTCAAAATTTCCTGCGCCATCGCCACTTTTTCCTGTTCGCTTTGCCGTAAATTATTTTCTATTTCCGCCATTTTTATCTGTAATTCCTTCATCTGTTGATCGCGTCCGATAACCGCCTGTTTTAATTTATTCACGTTATCTTGCAAAGTCAACGCGTCTTTTCGCAATGCTTCATATTGTTCCATCCACCGATTTAGTTGGTCGGCGGAATCCGCCGCGCCGGCGCTTGACTGCCGGGACTGCGCCTGGGCGGCTAATTCCTGCGCCTGCCGCTCCGCTTGCTCTTTCTCTTTTCGCGCCGCTTCCAGTTCTTTCGCCGCCATCCCGCTCGTGCTCTCCAGCGCCGCAACTCTCTCCTGCAACTGCTGCCGCTCTTTCGCCAGCGCTGCGTTCTCTTTCTTTAGATTCTCCGATCCGGTACCGCTCTTCTT
>JAMWCB010000086.1 GCA_023819605.1 Candidatus Omnitrophota bacterium | reverse complement strand
AATCCAATATAAAATTTTCTTTCTTCTTTACTCCTTAAAACATAAACTACATACATTGATCACCCTGCCTACCAATTACCCTAAACCAGACCTTCGGTCGGTTTAGGGCCATGAATCGAATTCTGTTCTAATTCATGGCACCACGGGGCAGCTGATTATCACACGAAATTATGTTCTCTAAATGTATCAAATTCCCTCTAATTTGTCAAACAGTTGCGTGCGGGTGCGGATTTTTTTAACGACGGTCTCGAGACGCCGCACACAGCATTCTTTGCCCATAAAACTCATCACTTCAAAAATCCCCGGGCTGACCGTGCCGCCGGTAAGCGCCACCCGCGCCGGATGGATAATATCACCGGTTTTAACGCCCAGACGCTCCACCAACTGCCGTGCATTCTGCTCGATCGTCGCAATGTCGAACGGCTCGGTCTGGCGCAGCATATCCGCCAGCGCCGCCAGGTAATCCGCTACGGCCGGCGCGGACAAATGTTGTTCAACCGCGGCTTGGTCATAAGCAATCGCGTCTTTAAAGAAAAAACCCGTCAATTCCACAAAATGTTCCAATGTTTGAAAACGCGTCTGGTACAGTTTGATCAATCCGCCCAGCCATGCGGCATCGTATTCCTGCCCCAGGTAACCGGCCTGACGCAGATACGGCACGAGCAGCTCTGTCAATTTTTCCACTTCCGTTGTTTTAATATATTGGCTGTTCATCCAGCGCAATCGGTCCATATCGAAAACCGCGGCGGTTTTATTTACGCGTTTCAGGGAAAAATCTTTGACTATCTGCGCAAGCGTAAACAATTCTTTATTCGTGCCGGGATTCCAGCCTAAGAGCACCAGATAGTTTACCATCGCCTCCGGCAAAAAACCCTGCCGGCGGTAATCGCTGATCGCCGTGGCGCCGTGCCGCTTGGACATGCGCGATTTATCCTCGCCTAAAATCATCGGGATATGCGCAAATTTCGGCGGCTTAAATCCCAAGGCGTCATAGAGCATTAATTGTTTCGGGGTATTGGCGATATGGTCGTCGCCGCGAATAATATGCGTAACTCCCATGAGCGCATCGTCAATCACACAACAAAAATTATATGTGGGCGACCCGTCGGATTTGAGCAAAACCTGATCTTTGATATGCTCGGCCTCGATAACGATTTCGCCGTGAATCACGTCGTAAATCTTAACGCTTTCCTCCCGGGGAATATCGAAAATTACCGCTTCGCCCTCGCGCCGCGCCTTGCCGGCGGCAACAAGTTTTTCGGCATGCTCGCGATAAAGATCAAAGCGTTTGCTCTGAAAATGCAATTCGTCCCAATTCAATCCCAGCCAGGACAAACTGCCGAGGATTTCATCCACATATTCCTGCCTGGAACGGTTGATATCCGTATCTTCAATACGCAGGATAAACTTGCCCTTGGTATTGCGGGCATAGAGCCAATTAAATAACCCGGTGCGCGCGCCGCCGATATGCAAATTACCGGTCGGCGACGGCGCAAAGCGGACAACCGTCATAATCAATACTCTCCTCTACCACCGGCTCTCTGACCGCCGGCAAGCGGTTGATTCATTTAAAAATATGGGTTTGAAGTAAACGCTTAATCGCTTCGGCGAGTTTTGTGGCGCTCAATCCGCATTGCTCCAGCAGCGCGTCGCGCTTATTATGCTTTAAAAAAATATCCGGCACGCCGAAATTTTTTAACAGCGGCGTTCCCGCGCACTGATTTACGATAAATTCGTTCACCGCGCTGCCGAACCCGCCGTGCACGGCGCCGTCTTCGACGGTGAAAACCGCTTTAAATTTCGACGACTTCTCCCGAAGCATCGCCGTATCCAATGGCTTGGCGAAACGCGCGTCGATTACTTCCAGGTAAATATCTTCGCCGGCCAGTAAATCCGCGGCCTGCAATGCCTGCGTAACCAACGTGCCATAGGCGAAAATCACCGCGTCCTGGCCGCGCCGCACCAACGCCGCTTTCCCCAACTCGACCGGCGGACGCGCGCTCTGCGCGGGCATTTCCGGCACGCAATCCTTGGGATAACGGATTGCCGACGGCGCTTTTAATTTCAACGCCAATCCTACCATCTGCTCCAATTCCTGCTTTCCCCACGGCGCCATAAGCACGAGATTGGGAATCATGCGCAAATAAGCGATATCATAGGTGCCGTTATGCGTCGGCCCGTCGTCGGGAACCAAACCGGCGCGATCCAGCGCGAAAACTACCGGCAGATTCTGCAGGCAGATATCATGAATTACCTGGTCGAACCCCCGCTGCAAAAACGTCGAATAAATCGCCGCCACCGGACGAAATCCGCCGCGGGCCAGTCCGGCGGCAAAGCCGACCGCATGCTCTTCGGCGATGCCCGTATCGAAAAGACGCCCCGGATACTGTTCGGCGAACTGCTGCAGCCCGGTGCCGTCAAGCATCGCGGCGGTAATCGCCACGACCTTCGGATCGCCGGCAGCCGCCGCGCACAAGGCGTCGCCGAATACCTGCGTAAAAGTTCTACCGCTCGCGCAGGCCATTTCTCCGGAGCAGATTTCAAACTTAGCCGCGCTGTGAAATTTTGAAGGCTGTTTTTCGGCATGCTCATAACCGCAGCCTTTTTTCGTCAAAAGATGAATCAGCACCGGCTCATCGAGCGTCATCACATTTTTGAATAACTCGGTCATCGCCGGAATATCGTCGCCGGTTACCGGCCCGAAGTAACGAAACCCCAATTCTTCAAACAACATGCCCGGCACGAGGAGATTTTTCAGACCTATCTCCAGGCGCTTTGCCGCGCGCAACGCCCGAAATCCGAACCACGGGACATGTTTAAACAACTTCTCCACATCCCTGCGGATACGATTATAGGCCGGACTGGTCACAATCCGGTTTAAATAACGGCTCATCGCCCCCACCGGCCGGGAAATACTCATTTCGTTGTCATTGAGCACGACAATCAAATTTTTATTTAAGTGTCCGGCATGATTGAGCGCTTCAAACGCCATGCCGCCGGCTAAAGACGCGTCGCCGATTACTGCGACGATTTTCCGGCTTTGCTGCGCGGCCATATCCCGCGCGCAGGCCAGGCCCAACGCCCAGGAAATGGAAGTGGAGCTATGCCCAACCGTAAAAAAATCATATTCCGGGCATTCGCTGATATCCGGGAAACCGCTGATCCCGCCGCCCTGGCGCAAACTGCCGAACCGCTGCCGGCGGCCGGTCAAAATTTTATGGGTATAGGCCTGATGGCCGACGTCGAATAAAATCACGTCGTCCGGCATGGACAAGCAGTAGTGCAGAGCGATGGTCAATTCCACCGTACCGAGATTACTGCCGAGGTGGCCGCCGGTTTTCGACACCGTATCAATAATTAAATTGCGGATTTCCGCGGCCAGTTCTTTGAGTTCTTTTATCGACAGTTGTTTCAAATCCTGCGGATTATTAACCCGATCCAGAATATTTGCCATAGACGCCTCTCATTCCGCTTCGACATTCTTTTCGTCAAACGGCTCCAATTCAAATGTATCCGCGTTTCGTTTCACCAGGACATCAACCTTCTTTTTCGCCTCATCGAGTTTCCGGTGACAGACCTGCATCAGCTTCATGCCTTCTTCGTACCGGGACAACGACGCGTCCAAAGAAATATCCTCCCGCTCCAGGTCTTCGGCGATTTTTTCCAGGCGTTTCAAGGCTTCTTCGAATGATAATTCTTTCTCTTTGTCTTTCACGGCTCGCATTCCTCCACACGGCTTATCATAGCACCTTTCCGCAATTTTGTCTTGAGCAAATCACCGCGCCGCACTGCGGCCGCGTCTTTGACCACGCGCCCGCCGGCGTCGCTGGTAATACTGTAGCCCCGGCTGAGTACTGCCAATGGATTCAACGCCGCGAGACGACTGCCGACGGCTTTCATTTCCTGCTCCGCGCGCCGCACCTTCTGCGCGATGCTGCCCGACATCGCCTGTTCCCGCCGCTCGATCAGCTGATCCGCGCGGTCAATCGCCGTCCGCACTGCCGACAAACGCGGCCGCAGATGCGACAACCGCTCCTGCCGGCTCTGTACGATACGCGTTAAATTCATCCGTAAAACCCGCTCGAGATTGTCCAGCCGCTGGAGGTACTGCTCAACCATCACCTGCGGCCGCCGCAGCGCGTAGCTGGCACAGACGCGGGAAAACCGCATTCCCGCCATACGCAGGCGCTGCCGCATCGCCTCCCGCATACGCCGCTCCCCGGCCGCAACCGCCGCCTGTAATTTTTCTTTTTCCGGCACGACTAATTCCGCGGCTGCCGAAGGGGTCGGCGCGCGCACATCCGCGACAAAATCGCAGACCGTGAAATCGATTTCATGCCCCACCGCCGAAATCACCGGAATCCGCGACGCCGCCACGGCGCGGGCGACAATTTCCTCATTAAACGGCCATAAATCCTCGAAGCTGCCGCCGCCGCGGCCGACAATAAGCACATCGATGCCGCCATAAGCATTTAATTCTTCGATCGCCCGCGCGATATCCGGCGCGGCCGTTGCCCCCTGAACCAGGCACGGACGGATAATAATATGTACGTTGCTATACCGCCGCCGCACAACCTGGAGGATATCGCGGATCGCCGCGCCCGTCGCGGAGGTGGCGATGCCGATCGTCCGCGGCAATACCGGCAGCAAGCGTTTTCGCGCCGGATCGAACAGCCCCTCCGCGGCAAGCTTCTGCTTCAGCTGCTCAAACGCCACCTGCAGCGCGCCTTTGCCGCGCGGCTCGATTTTTTGCACATAGAGCTGATACTGCCCACTCTGCTCATAGACGCTCACGCGGCCGCAGACTACACAAGAAAGGCCGTCTTCCAACTTAAACGGCAGGCGCTGATTGGCGCTGCGGAACATGACGCATTTCAACTGCGCCCGGTCGTCTTTCAAGGTGAAATAAATATGGCCGGATTGCGGCAGGCGCAGGGTAGATACTTCGCCGCACACCCAGACTGCCGGGAAATAATCTTCCAAAACCGTACGGATATCGCGGGTCAATTCGCTGACCGTAAAAATACGCGGTTGCGGCGGCGTATCCGGTTGCCGCTCCGGCGTGTCCGCTTCCGCGGCTGCCGGCGCTGCAGGCGCGCGGGATTTGCGGCGGCGCGTTTTTGCCGACGGAGCGTTTTCTTCTAAGGCTGCGTCAAATAAATCATCGAAACTCATGCGGTTGTTTTTGACTCCCGCGCCTGCCAACGCAGATACCCGTCGATAAACTCATCGAGCCGGCCGTCCATCACCGCCCCGACATTGCCGGTTTCCACTTCCGTGCGATGATCCTTGACCAGCGAATACGGCTGCATGACGTAAGAGCGGATCTGGCTGCCCCACTCTATCTTCTTTTTCTGCGCGTTCAGCTTATCGATCTCCGCTTGCCGTTTCTGCAGTTCCAGTTCGTACAATTTCGATTTCAGCATTTTCATGGCCATCGCCCGGTTTTTTATCTGCGAGCGCTCGATCTGGCAGGCGACGACGATACCGGTCGGCACATGCGTCAGGCGCACCGCCGAATCGGTTTTATTCACATGCTGGCCGCCGGCGCCGCTGGAGCGATAGACGTCGACGCGCAAGTCCTCTTCCCGCACTTCGATGGTTATATCCTCATCGATTTCCGGGGTAACTTCCACCGACACGAAAGAAGTATGGCGCCGTTTATTCGCGTCAAACGGCGATATCCGCACCAGACGGTGCACGCCGGTTTCTCCTTTGAGGCGGCCGTAGATAAAATCGCCTTTTATCAGCAAGGCAACGCTCTTGACGCCGGCTTCTTCGCCGGGCAGAAAATCCACGGTTTCGGCAACCGCGTCATTGCTTTGCGCCCAGCGCGTGTACATCCGCAAAAGCATGCTTGCCCAATCGCAGGACTCAGTGCCGCCGGCGCCGGCATGAATGCTCAAAAACGCGTTCGCCCGGTCTTCGCGGCCGGACAGCAGCAAACCAATCTCCAGTTTATTCAATAGCGCATCCATCGTCATGATCTCTTCGCTCAATTGACCATGGATATCCGAATCCTCCGGCTCGGCAAGTTCCAATAATTCACCGACATTTTTCAAATCCGCTTCCATTTTCTGAAACGGCTCTATCCGGCGCCGCAATGATTTCAATTCCTGAATAATTTTATTCGCCGCTTCCTGGTCCTGCCAGAAATTAGCGTCGGACATGCGCGTTTCCCGCTGCGCGATTTCCGCGCACATGCGTTCCATATCGACCAAACCGCGCAATTCCGTAAATTTTTCCTTAACCCGCTCTAAATGTTCTCTTAACTCCATCTGCATGAACCAACCTCGTCGTAAACCCCTTGCGCGACCTTAACCCTGCGGAACATCCGTCGTTACGCACTACCGCAACCGCACGCTGCGATAGCGCGCTGCGATTGCCTCAAGTATAGCACCGAATAATCTTTTTTTAAAATACTCTTTCTCCGGCAGGTGTCAGGCGAAATTTTCATGCAGCAAAACCGTCGCCACGTTTTCGCGCACTTCGAGCAGGCCTTCCCCGGCCACCGTTACCCGATGCAGCGTGCCCGCCGGTTCCCGAAACGTCAAATTTCCGGGAACCAGCAAGGCGAGCAACGGACAGTGGTCGGCCCAGATTCCGACATAACCGCCGGCCGCCGGGGCGGTCAACGCAACGATTTCGCCTTCAAAAATACGTTTATCCGCGGACAAGATACTGATCCGGAAAGGCTTAGACATGATGGGCGCTCACTTCCTTTTGCAATTGCTGCTGCCTCTGCGCGACTTCTTCAATCGCGCCCGCCATGTAAAACGCCTGCTCCGGCACATCGTCCATTTTCCCCTCGACGATCAATTTGACGCTGCGCACGGTATCGGAAAGCTTTACGTAGCGTCCTTTCATACCGGTGAAATTCTCCGCGACGAAAAACGGCTGAGAAAAAAACTTCTGTAATTTTCGGGCGCGATTGACAACCGCCTTATCCTCATCGGTCAATTCGTCGATGCCCAAAATCGAAATGATATCGCGCAATTCTTTATACCGCTGCAAATTTTTCTGCACGCTCAACGCTACCTGGTAATGCTCCTGTCCGACGATCCGCGGATCAAGGATGCGGGAATTCGAATCCAAGGGATCGACCGCCGGATAGATACCCAGTTCCGCAATCTGCCGGGATAGCACGATTTTGCCGTCCAGATGAGAAAAGATCGTCGCCGGCGCCGGATCGGTCAAATCGTCCGCCGGCACATACACCGCCTGAATTGAAGTAATCGAACCGCTGCGCGTGGAAGCGATGCGCTCTTCCAACTGCGCCACTTCCGAAGCCAGGTTCGGCTGGTAGCCGACCGCCGAGGGCATCCGCCCGAGCAGCGTGGATACTTCGGATCCGGCCTGAATATACCGAAACACATTATCGATGAACAAAAGTACGTCTTTGCGCTCTTCGTCGCGAAAATATTCGGCCATCGTCAACGCCGACAATCCGATGCGCAGGCGCGAACCCGGCGGCTCATTCATCTGACCGAATACCAAAGCGCTGTTATTAATGACGCCCGATTCCTTAAGTTCCAGCAAAAGTTCGTTTCCTTCGCGGGTACGCTCGCCGATACCGGCAAAAACCGACACGCCGCTGTGTTCCTGGGCGATATTACGAATCAACTCCATAACGATTACGGTTTTCCCCACTCCCGCGCCGCCGAACAGGCCGACCTTGCTTCCCTTGGGTATCGGCGCGAGCAGATCGATGACCTTCAGACCGGTTTCCAAAATGGACGTCACCGGCAACTGTTCCTCAAAATTCGGCGAGGTGCGATGGATCGGGTTGCGCTTTGACGGATCCGGCAACTGCCCTTTTCCGTCAACCGGCTCCCCCAAGAGATTAAACACCCTGCCTAAAGTTTGCTGTCCAACCGGCACGGTAATCACGCCGCCGGTATCCTGCGCTTCCATGCCCCGCACCAGGCCATCGGTTGACCCAAGGGCGATGCAGCGCACCGTATGATTGCCGATATTCTGGGCGACTTCCAGCGTCAGATGCAGTTTGCGATCGGGATAATCGATACGAATCGCGTTTAACTGCGGCGGCGCCTCATTTTCCGGAAATTTAATATCCACACTCGGCCCAATGACCTGCACGATTTTTCCGACTGCCATAATTTTATCCTTTCAATGCTTCCGCTGAGGAAATAATTTCGATAATCTCCTGCGTAATCGTCGCCTGGCGGATTTTATTGCGCTGCAGCATCAAACGCACCAATAATTCCCGGGCATTATCCGTGGCCGTTTTCATCGCCACCGAACGCGCGGAATGCTCCACCCGCAGCGCCTCCAGGATCAGCGACCGCACTTTCACCTGCACATACCAGCCGATGGCCTTGGCAAAAATTTTTTCCGGATCCGGCTCAAAAAGATATTCCCGCGGGCTCCGGCGCTGCGGCGAAATCGGAAATAATTTTACCAGGCGCGTGGTATACGTTATCCCTGTGCCGAACGCGCCGCTGAGCACATACATCTCGTCCACGGCTTCGGTTAAAAACAATTCCCGCAACCGCCCGCTGATCTCATCGATCACGTGCGGCGCGTAGCGGCCGTTGAACCCGCTCCAACACTGCCCCGTGACGGCCGGCCAATTCTTTTTAAAATACTTCGCGCCCTTTTTACCGACGGCAAGAACATGCGCCGGGGTAGCCGCGCGCTGCCGGATAAAATCTTCCGCAGCCCGGATAATCGTCATATTATACGCACCGCAGAGCCCGTTATCCGAAGTAACCACACACAATCCCACGCGCCGGACAGCCACCCGCGCGTCTAAAAGCGGATGACGCGCGCGCGAATGCGAACCGAGCGCGTTCGCGAACACTTCCTCAAGTTTCTGCGCATACGGCGCCGCCGCGCTCTGCGCATCCAGAATACGATTCAATTTCGCCACGGAAACCATTTCCATGGCGCTGGTTATTTTCCGGGTATTTTCGATACTTCTGATCCGTGCCTTAATCCGGCACAACGATTGTGCCATTGCTCATCCTACCGCGTTAAACTGCGCTTTAAACTTCGCAATCGATTCATCGAGCTGTATGGTCACTGCCTCGATAAAACCTTCCGGAGCGGCCAAAGCCGCCGCCAAGCCCGCAGCTTCCTGCGCAAGATACACAAAAAAATCCCGCTCGAATTTTTTCAATGCCGGAACCGGCACATCGTCGAGAAATCCCCGCGTGCCGCAATAAAGAATGGCTGCCTGCTGCCAGCCGGGCAACGGCGCGAACTGATCCTGCTTGAGCAACTCCGCCATCCGTTCGCCGCGGGCCAACTGCGCGAGAGTCGTTTTATCCAAATCGGTTCCGAACTGGGTAAACGTCACCAATTCGCGGTACTGGGCAAGCTCGAGCCGCAACTTTCCGGCCACCTGGCGCATCGCCTTCGTTTGCGCTTTGCCGCCGACACGGGAAACCGACAAGCCGCTGCTGATCGCCGGCCGTATGCCCGCATAAAATAAATCGTTTTCTAAATAAATCTGGCCGTCGGTGATCGAAATAACGTTCGTCGGAATATAACTGGTAATATCGCCGGCCTGCGTTTCGATAATCGGAATAGCAGTCAGCGAACCGCCGCCCTTTTCCTCGCTGAGCTTGACCGCCCGCTCCAACAGCCGCGCGTGCAGATAAAAAACATCGCCGGGATAGGCTTCCCGTCCGGGCGGCCGGCGCAAGAGCAGGGATATCTGCCGGTACGCCTGCGCGTGCTTGGACAAATCGTCATAAATAATCAACACATGTTTGCCGTTATAGGAAAATTCTTCGCCCATAGCGCAGGCGGCATACGGCGCCAGATACTGCAACGACGCCGACGCGCGCGAGGAGGCGCTGACAATAGTCGTATATTCCATCGCGCCGTATTTATGCAAAAGCTCGGCGGTATTTACCACGCTGGAAAGCTTCTGCCCGATCGCCACATAAATACAATAGACCCCTTTGCCTTTTTGATTGATAATCGTATCGATGGCGATGGCCGTTTTGCCGGTCTGGCGGTCGCCGATAATCAATTCCCGCTGCCCGCGGCCGATCGGAGTCATCGCGTCAATCGCTTTGATCCCGGTTTCCAGGGGCTCTTTCACCGGCTGCCGGTCGATAACTCCCGGCGCCTCGGTTTCCACCAAACGCGACCGCTCGCTAAAAATCGGCCCCTTGCCGTCGATCGGATTGCCCAGCGCGTTGACCACGCGGCCGACCAGCGCTTCACCCACCGGAACTTCGACGACGTGGCCGGTGCGCTTGACCAAATCGCCTTCTTTAATATAACGGTCGGGATTATCCACGCCAAAAATAACGATGCCGACGCTGTCTTCCTCCAGATTGAACACCATGCCGCGGATGTTGCCGGGAAATTCCACCAACTCTCCGACCATTACATCGTCGAGCCCATACACGCGGGCGATCGTATCGCCGATCTGAATCACCGTTCCCACGGATTCAATTTGCAGCCGTGTCTTATATTTTTCCAGTTCCTTTTGAATAATATCCGTTACTTCTTCCGGTTTAAGTTTCATCTTACATCCTCACTGCCTTTAAATGCCGCACTAAATCGTCCAGCCGGCGCCGGCCGGAGCCGTCCAGGAGCACATTGCCGATCAGCACCTGGATGCCGCCCAACAAACTGCCGTCTACTTCGATATACAACTTCAATTTTTTTTCAAAACGGCGTTCTAATT
>JAMWCB010000085.1 GCA_023819605.1 Candidatus Omnitrophota bacterium | reverse complement strand
GCCCGCCAGCGGAAAAATGCTTCCCCTGACGGTCATCGCAATTGCCGGTAATTCATGTCCATCTGCTTCCTTTTTTATCGACAAACACTTATTTTTACCGGACACGTATGATCCGAGATAAGTACGTGCGGCGGGAATTTCTGAATCATCTCGACCGCCGCGTGCATAGACGCAACAACGTCCACTTTATAATTTTTCGTGTCAAGAAAAGCGGCCATATAGTCTGCATACGTATTACGCACATCCGTATCATCTTCAACCATGAGTATATGCAATTTGCTCGAATCTTCGCTCGCAGCATCATCCCGAACCACTGGCGTATTTAAAAATCCGCTCTGATCCTCACTGCTGCTTTCCGAATCAGCCGTTTTCTCTTTTGTCGCGGACGCGAATAAAAGATTTAAAGACATATCCCGCAAATTATTGCTCATAATGTTTTCCGGATTATCTCTCATACTCTGATTGAGGAACGGCTGTTCATCGCTCAGAAAAAATTCCGCATGCCGGCCATCAAAAAAATACGTAAGCTTCTGCGCAGAAATTCTAATGCCGCGCATTGGTGAAGACCATCGCAGCCTCTCCTTATTCGCCAAAAGTTCCTTCCACTGCGCATACCGCTGATCTTCGTTTAATGTTTCATCCACCCCAAATGGCCCTACACCTATTTCATAAAATTTTTCCCACAGGTCCCGTCCACTGGCAAAATATAACGTGCCGTCCATAAATTTCGGACGCAGCTCCGTCACGCCATGCCCCTGAACGCTGCTCGTGAAGTCGATCAACACGCGCGCATTGTTCGGCGCGGCAATATAATCCGCGGCAACTTCGCTGATCTTAACCATCATATACGGATACGGAAAAATATTTTCAAATTGTTGTATCTGCTCGGGCGTCACGAAGTCGTCAATAATTACCACATGCGCCGTAATCCCCTCCGCCGGCGTGATTCCGATCGCCGTGTCTGCGGTGCACAAAGGGGGTTTATTTTGTAGCAACGGAGATTTTTCTACCGACGAACCAGCGGATTGTCCGGTCAATGGCCGCGCTTGAACCAAAATAGGCGTATCGAGCTGTTCTCTCTCATATCCCCATTCGATGTCAAGAGGAGTGCCGCCCGCGGCTTTTTCCAGACCACGAGCACTTTTGAACAACTGCCTTGCCTGCGTCTCGGATATCGGACTATATCTATTATTGATCTGCGGATAATTGTCTTGAATCAATAAATCTCGGATATCTTCTGCATCGTCTATCGTTTTTTCCCTCGCAGTAAATCGTATATTCAAAGGAACAGTATCAAACGCCGCATAATTCCTTACCAATTCTCCGGTTACTTTATCGAATACAAAAGTAGTTATGATGCCGGGGCCTGGCCGCACTGCCTGCGCCAAATCGTAAAATACTGTTTCAATCGTCACGTGTTGACCATCAGTATTAATGGTTCCGGACGCGTGGAAATTTGAAAATGGCTGAAAAAGAATCCCGACCCCTTGATCTTTGCGCAGCCGGTTCGGCGCGCCAGGCCTCTGTGCCGGGCCGTTCTGTGTAATTAATATCGTCTTAAAGGCCTGGAGAAAAATTTCCTTGACCGTTTGCGCAGCCTCTTTCGGATTCTCACAATACGGGGAAATAAG
Organism: Candidatus Omnitrophota bacterium; assembly: GCA_023819605.1. Lineage (GTDB taxonomy): Bacteria > Omnitrophota > Gorgyraeia > B26-G9 > B26-G9 > JAMWCB01. Next base: position 9,078 of record JAMWCB010000085.1, on the reverse strand, counting down.
GCCGCCGGCAAAACTTTGTTCCCAGCGATCTTCCCATTCGCCGCTGGATCGCACGATAATCGGGCCGCTGAAATTTTTAATCAAATGCGTTATTTTTCTTTCCACTGCTTCCGGAAAATGCAGATCTTTAAGCAAAGAATCAATTTTTTCCCGCGGTAATGGCTTATCCTGTGCCTCCTCGATGAGTGAATGTATTTCGGCAATAATCGGCTTATTATAATCATCGTCAATAAATGCATTCCACCCGTCCTGAATCGTCAATTCTGCGGATTCCGGCACTGCATACCCATTTGCTGCCGCGTGTTCTGACAAAAAACGCATCCACGCGGCTTTTGTGCCGGAGATACGCGCGTCTTCTTCAATGCCGTTGCGCACGCGCTGCTGAGCCGTGGCGAGTACGCGGCGCGCCGTTGATTCTTGCTCCAGATACAGGCTCGGCGCCAGGCAAAATCCTGCCGGGATGGACATGGCCAAGAAGAAGCCGCTCATCGTTAAAAAACAAATAGCCCTTAGCATGTTTTTCTCATCGATGGAAGTAAAAGTTTAGAAATTAATTAAAAATATATTTAAATACTATAAATATACATTATAATTTATACTATTGCAAACATGCCCCTATATTTTTACACCAATTATTAAATGAAGTTCGCCCGGGCTAAAGCCCGGGGTATCTGAGCGGAATCCCGCAATTCCGCTTTCAACCCCGGCCTAAAGGCCGGGGTTTTCAAAGATGCGTGGATAAAAAAAGATGGGAAGCATTCACGCTTCCCATCTTTACCTTTAACCCGGATATTTCACCAGGAAGGTGAAATATCCGGACTAGGGTCAACGACCGGAGCCGTCAGATATCCCATCGCCGCAGTTCGGTGCCGGCTCACCATACCCCTGCGACGAGACTCCTGATCCGGTATCCTTTGGACCGCTTGGCGCATCATAACCGCTACCATCAGAAACACCATCGCCGGAATTAGGTGCCGGTGTGGCATGGCCCTTCTCATCGGCAAACGCATAACCACCGCAAAGCAATAAAAACCCCATCACCGCCACTGCCATCATTTTATTCATACCGCCTCTTTTTCTCTGTTTATGCGGCTCTGCTGCACGAACGCCAGTACCCCTCGCCGCTCAGATTTTTCTTTTTTCAAAAATAAAAAACAAAAACAGATAAATCACGGATAGGCCAGCGATAACCGGCCAATGATTTACGCGCATCAATTCCGGCAGCGAAATTTTCCCCCAATCCAGCCAGGTATAAACCGTACTTTTAAAAAAAGGATACATTTCCGCAAAAATCCCGGCGCCGGCAATCATGCCCAGCAGCGCCCACAGCGCGTGCCAGCGGCCTTCGCCGATCGCGCCGAGCGAAGTTCCCGGACAGAACCCCATCACTGCCCAGCCCGCGCCGAACAGGCTGCCGCCCAAGAGCACCGCGCCGACATTCATCGCCTTGTGTTTGAGTTCGATAAAACCGATATCGCTCAAAAAATATACGCCGAGCATGCCGACGATAATCGCCGAAAGCATAAACTTCAAAATCGTCATGTCCTTAAACAGCATGGCGCCGACCTGTTTATCGAAACGCAGAACCCGCCCTTTTTGCAAGAGAAACCCGAAAAGAATCCCCGTAATCAATCCCAGGATTTGTTCGTTCATGACGCCCTCCCGCGATAAATGAAATGCGCGGCCAGCGCGCCGACGCCAAAAAAACAGGCCAGCGCCGCAAAGCCGCTGAGCGACAATTGCATCAACCCGCTCAAGCCATGGCCGCTCGGACAGCCGTCGGCCAATCGCGCGCCGATCATGGCCACCACTCCGCCACAAAACGCCCACACGGCGCGTTTTACCGCGCTTTTCCCGAAACGCTTTTCCCAGGTCGGCGGGACGGCTTCCAGTTTAAAACTGCCATCGGACACCGCGGAAATAAACGCGCCTAAAAATATTCCCAGCACGAGCATAAATTGCCAATCAACTTTAACTTTTTCTTTTTTAAAATATTCGTTCTTTTCAACATGTTCTGGAACAAGGCGCTGCTCCGCCAATCCCGCCGCGCGCACAAACGTCGTCGATGCCCCGAGGAAATTGGTCTTGCCCATAATTTTCGTCGTGGCGACAACCGAAACAATCGCCAGCACGCCCACCAAGGCCCCCGCGAAATACGGGTTCCAGCCTCCGTCCGCTGTTTTTATTTTCATACCAACTCCTTTCGCTTGAATAGCATCCCCCCAAAAAAAATCGGTTCATTATTGTGACAGTTGAATTATTTCATATTTTTTATTAATCACCTGTCTAAATTCTTCGGAAATCTCGTGCCAGTCCAGAACATCCACGCGAAAGGGAAGATCCGATTCCTGAAAATTTTCTTTCAACAGACTGAGAACTCCGTCCGCAAGCGGTTCCCTACCGACAATCGCCAGGTCAAGATCGGAATAATTTTTTATAGTATCGGTTATGCGCGACCCGAACGCGCGCACCTCATAACCCGGAACATGCTGCGCGAGAATCCGGCGGACTGTTACTAAATGCGCCGGGAGCACATTAATCATTTCTTTCCTCTAATGTTCTCAATAACGACACCGCATCCGTCAAAAAACGCACGGCTACCGCATACACGTCATGAGCCACCGCGGTATCATACATATGCGATGTGCGATTTCTCGCTTTCTGATAACCAAACCACGCCTCCACATCGGTAATCAATTGGCGTTCGGCCGCTATCCGGAATAACTCTTTGATCGTAAACCGATCCACAGCCTGTCCGGCTCCGTTTATTTCCAACCACCGCTGCATAAATTTCCAACACAGCTCATAGGTAAACTCGAAATTCTGAATCACGCCGGCGCGAATCACTTCTTTTTGATCGGCATCCGCGGCTCCGGGGATCAGCGTATCCGCGACTTTAACCGCACGACTCAATGACCCGATCGCTTTTTGCAAACTGCTTAAATCCAACGCCATTTTTATCCCCTCACTCTCGCTCCGTGCAGGAAACACGTATGCACATTTTAAAATACGCCGACGGCGATTACGGTCACACCGCATTGCCGGAAAAAATCTCATTGTTTCCAAACATATTTTATTACGTAACGAAGGCAGGGTCAATGATAAGCGTCACACCGCTTGACACACTCATCGGACGCGCGATCCTCTTCATATATCGATCGTATCGCCTTCCCGCGCGCGCACGCAGCGCCGGCCGAACATTTCACTGATCATCCTGACCGCCGCAGCGCCGGTACAGTGCAAAGGCACAATTTTGCGCAAACCGGCCCGCCGCAACGCCGTAATAATCTGAAAATTCATCTGCGGCGGATTATCTTTTAAATGAAAACCACCGATTAAAGCGGTTACCGTTTCTCGCGCAAACTGTTTTTGCACCGCTTCCAAGATCGGAATAACGCCGGGGTGCGCGCAGCCGGTAATAATCGTTAAACTCTTGAGAAACTTCAACACCACGGCCTGTTCAAAAACAACCCTCGTGCCGCAGTCGGCGCGCATCTGCCCGCTGGAAAATATCCCCTCCTTGATCCGGGTCAACTGGCCGACTTCCACGAGCCGCACTCCGAAAGCGGCGATTTTTTCTTTGATCTCCGGCTTAAATCCCGGCCAAATATAAACGCTCACCTCTTTTCTGCCGGCAATGACTTCCCCAAGGCCGGCGATATGATCCCAATCGTCGTGCGACACTATAACGTGCCTGATTTTCGTGGCATCGACGCGAAATCTCCGCAGGTTTCGCGCAAACACCGCGGGATCTCCGAACGTGTCGAACAACACATCCTCGCCGATCAGAAAGGAAACTCCCCAGCGGCGAAGCAGGCGCTGTAATTTTGTCGAACCGACCGCAATAATTTTAATTTTCATATGCTTTAGATCCGTCCGCTATTCAATAAATGCGCAAGGCGCTCCCAGATCTTCCGTATTTCACCGGCCAACGGACATGCGGCATATTCCAAAATCGGCACGCCGGCAACGAGCGCCTGCACAACCGTCGGATCAAAAGCGATCCTGCCGATAACCGGAACATTGCGCCGACGGCATAATCCCTCTATTTTTTCCGTCATAGCCGTGTTCAAATCAAACTTGTTCACGACCACTTTAACCGGAATTTTGAAATGCCGGGCGAGCTCCATAACCCGCTCGGCGTCATGCAACCCGGAAAGCGTCGGCTCGGTCACAATTATCGCGCAATCAACCCCGGCTAATGACGCGATGACCGGGCACCCTATGCCGGGAGGACCGTCGATGATCACATACGCAAGGTCTTGCGTTTCCGCAAGTTCTTTGGCAACCTGCCGGATTTTTGCCACCAGCTTACCGGAATTTTCTTCGGCAATCCCCAGCTTGGCGTGCACGAACGGGCCATATTTTGTTTCCGAAATAAACCATTCGCCGGCAACATTTTCACGCATGGTGATTGCGCCGTTCGGACACACACGCGCGCATAACCCGCAGCCTTCACAAGAAAATTCTTCGATCTGGCCGGCAGGTTTTATTGCCTCAAAACGGCATGCCGATACACACTGACCGCAGTGTGTGCATAGCTTTTCATTGATCACCGCGGTCTGGCCGCTGCGAAATTCATGTCGTTGTCTGATTTCCGGATGCACCAATAAATGCAGGTCGGCCGCATCAACATCGCAATCGACAAGAATTTTTTTCTCGGCCACGGCCGCAAAAGCTGCGGTAATAACGGTCTTTCCCGTGCCGCCTTTGCCGCTAACAACAACTATTTGTTTCATTGATTATTCCACAAATGGTTATATACAAATTAATAAATGTCTGCCGATACGCGGCATCCCTTTCTACCAGCGGAATACCTTCGGAATACCACGCCGCGATCTCTCTCTTAAACGGTATTTTCATCAAAACAGGAATACTCTCGCTGCGACAGTACGCTTCAACCTTTCCATCGCCGATATCCGCACGATTAATGACCACACCGCACGGGATATTGAGCTTGCGCACTACTTCCACGGCTAACACCAGATCATTAAGACCAAACGGCGTCGGCTCCGTGACTAAAATACAAAAATCGCTCCCCTTAACCGCGGTGATCACCGGACACGACGTGCCCGGCGGAGCGTCGATAATCACGATCCGGGCAGGCTTGATATAATATTTCACCTGCCGGATAACCGGCGGCGACATCGCTTCGCCGATATTCAGCCGGCCGTGAATAAATTCCATGCCGTCCCTGGCTCCAAATTCAATCCGGCCGATCTCTTTGTTGACTTCGCGTATCGCGCCGTTTGGACACAACAAACGGCACGCGCCGCACCCATGACACAGATGCGGGAAATTTAATACACTGCCTTTTCTGCCCTCACTCGCCGGCACGACCGCAAGCGCATGATATGCGCAAACATCCCGGCACGTACCGCAATAGGTGCATTTCGACTCGTCGATCTCCGGTACGGGAATAACCGCTGATTCCGCTCTGCTCAGATGTGATTTTAAAAAAATGTGCGCGTTTGGCTCCTCGACGTCGCAATCCAGAAACTGGACATTATCAAGCGACAAGGCTAAATTCACGGCAACAGTCGTCTTGCCTGTGCCGCCTTTGCCGCTTGCTATCGCAATGATCATTCGTGAACCTCTCGATTACCCGGCGGACATCCCTGATTTTTCGCCCACGCTCGGCCTCTCTGCTGCTGTGTAGCGGCCGTTTTTATATCCCTCGATTGCCTCTTGTACGGTGCCGGCAACCCCGATAAATACCTCAATACCCCCAGCCGACAAGACCCGGTGCGCGTTCGGCCCAATATTGCCGGTGAACACCGCTTTCGCGCCCTGGGCGATCACCGCCTGAGCAGACTGGATTCCCGCGCCACCCGGGAATTGGGCATTGCCGTTCTCAACGGCGGTAAAAACACCGGTATCGGTATCAAAAAAAATAAAATTCCCGCAGCGTCCAAAACGCGGATCAACCGAAGAATCCAGCGTTTTTCCTACGCATGTTATGCACAGTTTCATCACAACACCTTTCTCTCTCAATGGCAACTTTCACCATGACCATGATCCTTGCACGCTTCAAGGCCGCCCAAGGCGTTATTCAAAAAATCATTCAATGCTTCCTGCACCGATCCTTCATATCCAAAGACTTCCACTCCGGCCTGGGCAAATTTGCGCTGGGCGCCCATGCCCATGCCCCCGGCGATCACATGCGTCACCTTGTGTTGCAAAAGCTCATCAACCGCCACGCAGCCACCGCCGCCGTGCACGGCGGTATTCGGCACAATGCGGGTGCCGGCAATCTTCTTGTGCGCTTGATCAATATCCGCTAAAAGAAAAAACTTACATTGACCGAAATGCGCGCAAACATTGCCCTGAACACCCCGCTCATCTTCTAAAACGACTCCGACTCTCATCTCAATGAACTCCTTTCTGATAATAATGAACCTCTCTATTTTGCCTCCGCAGATTTTGCTTCAAGATCCTGAATCCGCGCCTGAACCGCGGACAACTCTTCCTGAAAGTAACCCGCCTGCTCTTTCAAAACCGCTAATGCCTGATCGTTTGAGCATGCGCGGACTCTACCGCCGAAAGCCGGCATCCCTCGGTTTGCCCTCCGCCACCCGGGAAGCCCTGTCGCATAAAAACAATTCCGCAATCCGCGACCGCCACCCCTACCAAATCCGCTCCCGGCAACAGGATTCTCCCCGTTATCCGAAACATTAACTGCACAGTACCCACGCCCCCGCCCGCTCATTGCGCCGTGTCCCCGCGGCCCGCTTCCATCAAAACCCGGCATCACACACCTCCTTTATGCTAACGAAAACCATTTTCAATAAAAGCCAAAAAAATATCCTTATTTTCCCTCACTGCATGCCCGGCACAGTCCGTAAAACTGAATAACATGACCGGTTATGTGAAAATCGTATTTTTTCTCCAGGCCTTTTTCGGTTTGCTTCAGCAACTCAACCTCTTCCTCTATAAAATCCGTGTAATCAATGACCTTGTTACAAGCCGTACACACCAAATGATGGTGGTGCCGCGCTCCCTGAGGGCCTTCCGCTAATTCATAGCGCGCGCGCCCGTCCCCGAAATCGAGTTTGGATACCATGCCCACATCGGATAAGACATCCAAAGTCCGGTAAATCGTTGTCAGGCCGACATTCGCGTCGCGCGCATGGATTTTTAAATAAATATCTTCAGCGCTTAAGTGACCCGCGGATTTAGACAGGATATCAAGAATCGCTTCTCTGCCGGCGGTAACCCGATACCCGCACCCCTGGAGTTTGCCCTGCCACCATCTTTGCCCACAACACTTTCCCCGCGGCATTACGCCTCCTTAATGAAAATGGCTTTCATTAACAATTATACCTTTTTTCTGCCGCCCGGTCAATGAAGCTCACCCGGGCGCCTGTCCCGCGTACTGTGGCGGGAAAAGCCCGGGGTATCTGAGCGGAATCCCGCAATTCCGCTTTCAACCCCGGCCTAAAGGCCGGGGTTTTCAAAGATGCGTGGATAAAATTTCTTACGGCATAACCGGCGCGGCGAATTAATTCAGCCTCAATGATTATTTTATTTTGATTTCAGAATATTTACGGCCGCGGCGCCGGCTCGGCAAAACCAAGAATGTACCCATGACAATCCCTGATATAAAATTCCTTCATCCCATACCAAGTTGTGGCGATATCCTTGATGATCGGAACCCCATTTTCTTCGTATGAATGATACAGCTCGCCAACATTCTCGACACCGCAATAAAAGGCTGCGGATGCTCCGATCGGAACGCCGCTCAGCGCCGGAATATCTGCCGCATATACATCCTTGCGCATAAACATTACAAAAACTTCATCCCGGCTGAGCATCGCATAGATATATTCTTTGTCGTCGATAAGATTGGTTTCCATTGTTTTTTCGTTCTCCGGCACGAGCATATCCAATTTGAAACCAAGTTTTTTAGTGTAAAACTTTACCGTGGTCGCCACATCGGAAACCATTAAATCCGGCGTAAATTTTTTAAATTTGATTCCCATAACATTCCCTGCCCCTCTTCATCTGGAACCTTCCGCTGCCCTATCAACCTCACGGCCTGCTCAGGCGAATCGCTCCTTAAGGAGAAACAATCATTTTTTTTCCCGCAGAACAATGCCCATTCGACCGCAACGGAGCAATTTCCAGTCTATTGCTCTATTGTCTATTGCTCAATTGCTCTGCCAAATTTTCTTGAAATTTAAGAAGGAAAATTTGGCAGGTAGTCGTGGACGGCGGGCGAACCCTACAACCCCAAAAAAATTCAACTACTTGCGAAAATGACTATTCGCAAGGGTAGAAGTGGTTTCGTCTTACTGAAACCGTGCCAACTTAAACCCCAAAATGCGCCTAATTTATTCATTAGTTTCCTAATAACTTCTTATTTTGCGGCAATTTTTTATAATTTTCTTTGCTAATAACTTTCTTGCCGCTTTTGCGTTCCAGCTCATTTCTCGCATTACCCGCCACAGAACCACCCTCAAACGCGGCTTGTTTATTTTCAACAAATCCCTGAGCGTTCTTATTAACAGCTATCTCTTTCGTTGATGCCTCGCCAAGCATTGAAAAGATGAGCTCGAGATCAGTCATGTGATCACGCAGATTTTCACGCTTGAGACCTTTGTGCTTCTTGTAAGCTGATGGGGTCATGCCAAATGTTGCCTTGGATATTTCAGCGGTTAGTATTTCGTATTCCTTTTGTTCCCTGATGCCGCGCTTTTGCCACTGGTCGGTTAGTTCCTCACGGATGGCGATCCCGCGCATCCGTTTCTCAATCCATTCATCGCTATAACCCTTGGCTTTATACAAGGCCCGCGTGCGCTTCTGGGCCAATTCAGGATCCTCAATCTCCTGAATTCTCTCATAACCAACTTTAGCCAGCCAACGCTTGAATGGTTCAGCTTTTGGAGAAGGGATCGACTGAATAATACGAAATACCCCCTCCGTATTAGCACAGAGCATCCTTTGCTTACCACCTGCGGTCTGTACTGCAAGGGTATGTACAATTTGTACCCACCCTTTGGCAAGTTCCTCATCCCGCTGCTTCATCCTCTGGATGTACTGCTTGGGATCGCTGGAATCCGTCAAAGCCAAGACAAC
>JAMWCB010000084.1 GCA_023819605.1 Candidatus Omnitrophota bacterium | reverse complement strand
CAGTAGCGCCGGCTGAATCGTTGCTTGATACGCCGAGACACCGCATCGCGAGGCGGCCGTCTTTAAAAAAGGATCCGGAACGTTTTATCCTCTGGGCTAAACAGTGTTATGCGCGCCAACGCTATGCGGCGGCTATTCGAAATTTGCGGGCATACGCCAAAAAATATCCGGATTCGCCCGAGGCGGCGGAGGCGCTCTATGTTATGGGATTGAGCCAGATGGAAGTTAAAAAATATTATCCGGCGTTTAAGACGTTTCAGTCAATCATTGATAAATACCCCCTCACCGAACATTTTGATGAATTGGTGGAAAAACAGTACGTGATTGCCGAGCTTTTTTACGCCCGGAAGAGTTATGAATACAGTGAAAAGGTATTTTCCCGCGTGGTCTTAAACGCCCCGTTCAGCAAAATCGCCGACTCCGCGCAATATCGCCTGGCCTTGAGCTTGATGAACCTGCGCCGTTTCGCGGAAGCGCGCACGGAATTCGAGAAAATTCCGGAGAATTATTCGTTTAGCCCGCTGCTCGATTCCGCGGTATTTCATGCGGCGCTCTGTTCATTCAAACTTTCCGCGATGATCAACGATTATGATGAAGCACTGCTCGATAAGGGAATTGCGGACTTGAAAATTTTTTTAGCCCGCTATGAAACAAGCGCTTTTGCGCCGCAGGCCGCCGCTATGCTGGAAAAATTGGTAGATAAAAAGGCGGAACGCATGTACCGGGTGGGGGCGTTCTATGAGAAGCAAAAAAAACATGCGGCGGCGTTGATGTATTACCGGATTACCGTCCGCGAATATGGCCGGACGGCATGGGCGGAAAAAGCCCGGCAGCGGGCGGATCGCCTGCAGGCGCGCATAAACGTAACCAACTAAGGAACAGGCCAGATGCGGCGGATGCGGGTGAGGAAGGGGCGCGTGGCGATGGGGTGTGTGTTGGCCGCGGTGCATTTTTTTTGCGGATGCGGCTACACCGCGCGGCCGAATTTTCTGCCGAAACATATTTCGACCGTCTATATCGATACGTTTTTCAATAACACCGATCAGCAAGGCCTGGAAAACGAATTTCGGGCGGCGTTGACGCGGATGATTCAGCAAGACGGGAATTTGCAGCTGGTTGATCGTGAACGCGCCGCCGCGGTCATACAGGGGAGAATGGCTGCATACACCCGGCAGCCGCTGCGGTACAACGACGATGAAACGGTGCGCGAGTACCGGGTCGTGGTTGTCGTTGATTTTGAGTTTATCGATCAGGTAAATAAACAACCGGTTGTGCAGGAAAAGAATTTTGCTGGCGATGCGGCATACTATCTCAGCGGTTCATTAGCCGGATCGGAAGCGTCGGCGCGCGAGGCAGCCGTGCAGGATCTTTCCCGCCGATTGCTGAATCGGGTTTTTACGTTATGGTAGAGCGGTCGGCGCAGACTTTTTCGCAGGCGCTGCGCCGAATCAGCGCCGGCGAGATCGCGGCCTGTTATGTGTTGATCGGCAGCGAACGGTATTTGAAACAGTCGTTGCAGGAGCACTTGCGCCAGCGTATTTTGCCGCCGGAAACCGCGGCGCTGAATTTGACGACTTATTTTGCCGGGGATACGGAGCTGAGCGCGGTACTCGATTGCTGCCGCACACCGTCGTTTCTGGGCACGCGGCGTCTGGTGATTGTCCGGGACGCGGATCATTACTTGCCGCAGATGGATATCTTGAACGCCTATCTGGCTCGCCCGCCAGCCCACACCTGCTTGGTACTCGATTTTTCTGAAGATAAACGCCGTGCCGGGTTTGCAAAATTGGCGCCGGCGGCTGCGGTTGTTCAATGTTCCGGATTCGACGCCCGCGATGGCGCCCGTTGGATTACCGATTTTCTTGAATCGCGCGGTGCCCGAATTGCGCCGTCAGCGCTCGCGCTCCTTGCCGAGCGTGCCGGTGAAAATATCGCGGAACTGGCCGGCCTTTTGGAAAAATTATGCCTAACGGCCGCGCCGCCGGCGATGATTACGGAATCCGCGTTGGCCGCTCTGACGCGGAAAACAGCGGCAGATCCGGGATTTGCTTTTTTGGATGCGCTTATCCGCAAGCAGCTGCCTGCGGCTTTGCGTTTAGCGCAGGAATTAGCCAGCGGCAAGGATCCGGTTGAAATCATCGGGTTGATTTTTTGGCAATTTAAGCAGTTGGACAGCGTTAAACGGCTTGCCGCACAGCGCTATTCACCCGAAGAGATAGCCGAGCAGACGAATTTTTCTCCCGGACAGGTTCGTATGGCGTTGCGCAAATCCGCGCAACTCAGCGCGGAAGATATCTACCGGGCGCTACAGTTGGCCGGGGAGGCAGATTTAGCGATAAAAACAGGACGCAAAAGCCCTGGGCTCGTCATTGATTGGTTTGTCGCGCAGTTTTGCGGCGCTTGATTAAGCGGTTACGCTGAGTTTTGCCAATGTTTTGGCTAATTGCGCTTTTTTGCGGGCCGCTTTATTGCGATGGATGATTCCCTTCGCTGCCGCCTTATCGAAATGAGAAACCATGACGTTAAACTGTTTGCGCAGTTCCGTGGCATTTTTTTCCGCCACTAAAACGTCGATTTTCTTTTCTTCCTTTTTAAACGCTTTTTTTTGCAATAAATTGTGTTCAGTGCGTTTTTTTGATTTCCGCGCGTCTTTGATTGATGCTTTTCGTGAAGGCATATCGTACTGTTCTCCTTTCTCGCTGTAGATAGAACGTTATGAAATATATCACTTTACTTTTTTTTTGTCAAGAATTTTGTGACAAATACCTGTAGTTTATGGTATAAAGGAAGCTCGCTCCGGTTACCCCGGATCGTTCACCACGCCGGTGAACGATCCGACCAGTGGGCCGACAACACGTTGTACGTTCGCGGTCAGGTTAAGCCCGCACGGAGTATTCTATTTTAACAAGACGATGCAATAAGCTGGCTCAAGCCCGCGCTTTCTGAAAAGGAATGGATCGGCATGTCGGACCACCGTCACTTGTTTAAATCTGCCGGCACGGTTAGTATTTTTACGCTCGGCAGCCGGATTTTAGGATTTATCCGGGATGTGGTAATTGCCAAAGCTTTTGGCACCGGCCTGGCCGCACAGGCATTTGTAGTCGCTTTTCGGGTTCCGAATATGCTACGTGACCTGGTCGGCGAAGGGGCGACCAATGCGGCGGTTATACCGGTGCTCAGCGAATGCCTGGCGCGCAAAGATATGCGCGAATTTTGGCGCTTATCCGCGATTCTATTAACCTGGATCGTGCTAATTTTATCGGCGCTGTGTGCGGCGGGCATGCTCGGCGCTCCCTTGTTCGTCCGGCTGATCGCCGCCGGATTCGTCGCGGAGCCGGAAAAATTCGCGCTTACCGTGTCCTTGACCCGGATTCTTTTCCCCTTTATTTTTTTGGTCGGGCTTTCCGCGTTTGCGATGGGGGTGCTTAATTCTCTGAAACAGTTCGCCCTTCCCGCCGCCGGCCCCTGCATTTTGAATGCGACGATGATTGTATTCGGCCTGTGGATCTGCCCTTATTTTTCCGAACCGGTCGCCGGCCTGGCGGTGGCGGTGTTAATCGGCGGGGCGCTCCAGGTGGTTGTTCAGTTTCAGGCGATGTACCGGCAGGGATTTCGCGTTCAAATCCGCGGTTCGCTGCGGCATCCGGCGATCCGGTCGATCGGAAAATTAATGATGCCGCGGATCATCGGTTCAAGTATTTATCAATTAAATGTCTTGCTCGATACGATGTTTGCCAGTTTCGGCAGTATTGTCGGGGAGGGCGCGGTCGCCGCGCTCTATTTCGCGAATCGTTTGATTCAGTTTCCTTCCGCGCTGTTCGGCACGGCGCTGGCCACGGCGTCGCTGCCAGTCTTGTCCCGCATGGCAATAGCCGACGATATGCCACGGTTGAAGGAAACGTTGTCGCTTTCGCTGCGTTCGCTGATTATTTCACTACTGCCGGCGGCGGCCGGGTTGTTTATTTTAGCGCGTCCGATTGTGGAGGTTCTTTTTGAACATGGGGAATTTAACACGTATTCAACGCGGATGACTACGATCGCATTGCAATTTTATTGTTTGGGTATGTACGCCTACAGCGCCGCGCGGGTCGTAACGTCCTGTTTTTACGCATTAAAAGACACGCTGACTCCGCTAAAAATTACGTTTTTTTGTCTGATGCTGAACGTCGCGATCAATCTGCTCCTCATGCGCGTGTTGAAGGTCGGCGCAATGGCCTTGGCCACATCCGCTTCGTCGACGGTAAATTTTGCGTTGCTGTTGTTTCTCCTGCGGCGGAAAATCGGGCCGCTGGGGCTGCGGTCGCTGCGGCGGCCGCTTGTCCGGACGCTCTGGGTGTCCGCAGCGATGGGCGGGGTTTGCGCGCAGACGCACGCCGCCTGTTTAGCGCAGGGTGTCCGTCCACCGCTTAGTTTAACCGCGGCGATGGGGGCCGGCGCGCTCTGCCTGGCGCTCTTAGGATGGGCGGCGGGCCTTTTTCGCGGATTACGGCGGCATATTTTATGAAACGCCCGGAAATCATCGCTCGCTTGCCGGATACGCCGGGTGTATATTTAATGAAAGACCGCCAGGGAACGGTTATTTATATCGGCAAGGCCGTTTCGTTGCGAAAGCGGGTAGCGTCTTATTTTGCAGCGGCGGTGCCGCAGGGAAAAGTTGCCGCGATGGTGCGGGCAATGGCCGATCTGGATTTTATCCGCACTGCTTCCGAGGCGGAAGCGCTGCTTTTAGAAGCCGCGCTGATTAAAGAATACCGTCCGAAATATAATGTGGCGATCAAGGATGATAAAGCCTATCCATGGCTGCGCGTCAGTGTGCGGGAGCCGTATCCGCGCCTACAGATTGTCCGCCGAATAAAAGACGACGGGGCGCGTTATTTCGGGCCGTATCCTTCCGCAAAACTTTTACGTCAGGCGGTAAGCCTGCTGCGGCGGTTATTTCCACTGCGCACCTGCAACGCGATGCCGGAACGGGTCTGTTTAAATTATCATTTACAGCAGTGTCCCGGCCCCTGCGCCGGCAGGATCGATGCGCAGGAATACGGCGCAACAGTTTCGAATCTCATCCTTTTTTTAGAAGGGAAAAAACAGCAGGTACTGCGGAATGTGACGGCGGCTATGGAAGCGGCGGCAGCTTTGCGTTTTGAAACGGCCGCGCGTTTGCGCGACCAGCTCGCCGGCCTGGGGGCGCTCAGCGCCGTCCGGCCCCACGCCCCGGTTGCCGATCAACTTGCCGAATTGCAGGCGGCCGCGCAATTAGCGGCGCCGCCGGCGCTCATCGAAGGCTATGATATTTCCAATACCGGCGGCCGCGAGGCGGTCGGCTCAATGGTGCGCTTCCGGGCCGGGCATCCGGATAAGCGCGAGTATCGCCGCTTCCGCATTCGCGATGTTCCGGGCATTGATGATTACGCCATGCTTGCCGAGATCCTGCGGCGCCGCTACGGCGGTTCGTTAAGCGGACAATTGAGCCGGCCGGATTTGATTGTGATTGACGGCGGGCGGGGGCACTTGCAGACGGCCGTGCGGCAGCTGCAGGCGATGTCGATTACGCTGCCGGTGATCAGTATCGCCAAGCAATTTGAATATATCCATGTGCCGTGGCAGACCACGCCGCTGGTGCTGCCGCGGAGCAGCAAGGCGCTGCGTTTGTTAATGCGCGTACGCGACGAGGCGCACCGGTTTGCCGTGCGCTATCACCGCACGCTTCGCGGCGAAAAAACGTTGACTTCCGTTTTTGATGCGATCCCCGGAATTGGGCCGAAAAAACGCGCCTTGCTGCTGCGCGCCGGGGACTCGCTGGGGCCGCTGCGGCGGTGGACCGCCGAATCACTACGTTCGATTAAGGGTATCAATGCAAAAACTGCCGATCGAATCATTGAATATTTGCGAAGGCGTTGAGCGGATTTTGACGCGTTGCACAACGTTCGAACGCGATGTTTTTCGCGCGGTGTGCGCGATTCCGTTGGGGGAAGTTCGTACCTATCAATGGGTCGCGGAAAAAATCGGCCGGCCGCGGGCGGCGCGCGCGGTCGGCCAGGCGTTGCGCAAAAATCCGCTGCCGCTGCTGATCCCGTGCCATCGGGTAGTTGCCGGCGGCGGCATGCCGGGCGGGTATTCCCGCGGGGTTGCGTTAAAAAAGCTGCTGCTTGATTTCGAACAGGCGCTGAGCGTTGAAAAAAAGAAATTGTAGCTTTTTCGCAATTTCGGGGTAAAATAGTAAAGACATGCCGGACGCGAAGAAGTTGATACGCCACTGAGAGCGGCATGCGTGGTGTGCGATGAGGATTGGGGAAAGGAGTTTGTGCAGATGGATAGTACCGGTAAAAAATATTTTATTGCAGGCAGCGCCGGGCAGTTGGGCGGCGATTTTGCGCGGATACTTGCGGCGCGCGGCCTTGCTGTCGTTGCGCCGGCGGAAGACGAATTTGATATAACGGACAGCGCGCGGGTGAGCGCAGTTCTCGCCGCGGAGAAACCGGCGGTTTTAATCAATTGCGCGGCATATAATCAGGTCGATGAGGCTGAGTCGCAGGCGGATGCCGCTTTTCTGGTCAACGCGACGGCGGTAGCGTCGCTGGCCGAAACGTGCCGGGATTTGGGGATTTTTTTAGTGCATTTCAGCTCGGCTTACGTTTTTGACGGAACGAAAGATAATTTTTATACGGAAGACGATCCGCCGCAGCCGCTGAATACCTATGGCGCCAGTAAATTGCAGGGAGAGCAGGCGGTAGCCCAACATCTGGAGCAGATGTCGCTCGTGTTTCGCCTTAGCTGGGTATTTGGCCCGGGGAAACAGAATTTTTTAACAAAAGTTTCCCGCTGGGTTGCGGATAACGCTGTGATCCGGGTCAGCGCGGATGAAACTTCGGCCCCGACATTCACCGAAGATGTGGTCGACCTGACCATGGAGTCCTTGGCGAAAGGCCTCACGGGTTTGTACCATTTGACCAACAGCGGCTACTGCTCGCGCTATGAATGGGCGAAATATTTTATTAATAAGATGGAACTGGACACGTTGGTGATCCCGGTTGCCGCCGCAACGTTTACCACGAAAGCGAAGCGCCCGGCGTTTTCCTGCATGTCCAATCGAAAATTGAGCGACGCGTTGGGACGCCCGATCCCTTCCTGGGAAGATGCGGTGGAACGCTTTGTCCTTGCTTTTGAAACAGCCGGTTAGCCTGCGTCGTTTATCGTTCGCCGGGAGTTAGGCAGCCGATTGCCGCGCGGATGAAATAGCGATTGACAAAATTCGCAATTTTTGGTACAGTCTGCCTAAGGGATTGGCAGGGCGTTTCAGGTATAAATATGGAAAAGGGGGCACAATGAAAATTGTACAGGTTGGGAAAGAGATTGCGTTTGATCCCGTTGATTTAACCCCGCCGGAGTCACGGACGGCCCAGGAAACAGCTGCACAACCGAAAAAACCGGAACAAAAGAAAAAATCCTCGGCCACGCTGTGGACGGCAATTTTGGTGGCGTTGTTTCTTTCGGCTGTTTTTGCCGCGGCGTATTTTTACGTGGCAAAAGAAGAACAGCTCGCGCAGCGGATGAAAGTCGAGGCGGATTTGAAAGAGACGCAGGCGACCAAAGCGCGGGTCGAGTTGAAATTGGAAGAATTGGAACGGATCCGGCTTGACCTGGAAGAAAGAGTTTTGATGAATAAGGCGAATTACGAGAGCGCCGTGAAGCTGTTGCAGGATCAGCAGAAGGAAGTGGACGCGCTCAAGCAAACGGTTGAAGAGCAAGTTTTAAAAATTACCGATTTGCGCAGTTCGTTGGATAACGAGCGGGCAGCAACAAAATCGACGAGTGATAAAGTCGCAAAATTGACTTCCGAACAGCGAAGCTTGAAGGAACAGTTGGACCAACTGCGCATGGCCAAAGAAGCTTTGGAAAATCGCGTCATTCAGCTTTCCCGTAGAGCGCAAGGCCGGGGAGTGGAGTTGGATACTATCGTTGTCGGCCAGGCCGACGCGGGCACCGGGGACATGAGCGCGGAAAAAAAAAATCTCCCGCTGATGCCGGGAACGGGAAACGCGATTGAGACGGCGGCGCTCTCCCGCATGGAAGGACAGGTTCTCGTCGTTAACCGTGAATTTGCCTTTGTTGTCGTGAATATCGGTCAAAAAGACGGGATCAAAGAAACAACGATACTCAATGTCTATCGCGGTACGGCTTTAATCGGCCAGGTGCAGGTCGAACGTGTGTATGATACGATGTCGTCCGCCGTGATTCTTGCGGATCAGACAAAAGTGGATCTGCAGGAAGGCGATATTGTCCGGGCGCGTTAACCAAGCGTAATCATTCTTTACGATATCTGGAAAAGGGGAAGTGTCCGCTTCCCCTTTTCCACTTCAACGGGATCAATGCAGGAACTTACCGTTCATAAAATACATTCCTTACGGGGAACGCTGACTGTTCCGGGCGACAAATCGGTTTCCCAGCGCGCGGTGATGCTTGGCGCGCTGGCGCAAGGCACGACACGGATTTTTCATTTTCTGGAATGTGATGATTGCGCGCACGCCATGGGGGCATTTCGCAACATGGGCGTATCGCTGCGTTTGTTTCATGAAGCGGATGAAACGATCCTGGAAATTGCCGGAAAAGGCTTGTGGGGATTGTCGCATCCGCGCGAGCCGTTGTATTTGGGAAATTCCGGGACTACCGCACGTCTGCTCACCGGTATTTTAGCCGCGCAGCCTTTTTCGTCCGTCGTGCACGGCGACGCGTCATTGTCCACCCGTCCGATGAAGCGTATTTTAGATCCCTTACGCCGGATGGGCGCGGGAATAGCCGCGCGGGAACAAGCGGCGCAGGAATTTTTACCGTTTCAAATCAGCCGCGCATCCCTGCGGGGAATTTCGTACGAGACGCCGGTTCCCAGCGCGCAGGTAAAATCCTGCGTGCTTTTGGCCGGCATGTATGCATCCGGAACGACGCGCGTGCGCGAACCGCTGAAGACACGCGACCATACCGAGCGAATGTTAAAAATGTTCGGGGCGGATATACGCGCGCGCGGTCGCCGGATCACCATCCAGGGAGGCCGGCAATTACAGTCTCCGGAAAACTTGATCGTGCCCGGCGATATTTCCTCTGCGGCTTTTTTTATCGTCGCGGCCTTGCTGGTTCCCGGCTCCGATGTCACGATTTCCGGGGTGGGTATTAATCCGACGCGCACGGGTATTCTGAATGTATTGCGCCGGATGGGCGCGCATATTCGTGTGCGCCGGCGGTACGGCGATGAGCTGGCCGAGCCGACCGCGGACATCCGTGTCGCCTATAGCCGTTTATCATCGATCACCGTCGATGCGGTTGATGTCGCGTATTGTATTGACGAGTTGCCGATTCTGTGCGTCGCGGCCAGCCAGGCGGACGGCACCACGGTAATCCGGGGAGCGGGCGAATTACGGGTAAAAGAAACGGATCGGATTCACGCCATGGTTACGAATTTGCGCGCGCTGGGGGTACAAATCGACAACCGGGATAACGATATCGTGATTTGCGGACCCCGGCGGCTGAACGGAGCGGTTGTATCCAGTTTTGGCGACCATCGCACGGCGATGTGTATGGCGGTTGCCGGACTGATTGCGCAGGAACCGGTTACGATATCCGGCTGGCCATGCGTCGCCAAATCGTTTCCGGATTTCTCAGAGCGTTTGTTACGCCTAACTGGCTGAACGCCGGGTCGCGATAAGAGTTGCCATTCGCCCGGGTTAGTGTCGCGGGGACATCGCGGGGAATTTATTTTGACTTTCACCGCCGGTTGTGTTATAAGTAAACTATTTCGAAAGCTATGGGCAAACATGGGGAGAGGGGATTTTCATGAATAATCTATGGGAACGGATGTCGGGGTGGGTCAATTCGTTTCAATCCTTTTTTTCGTTTGATATCGGCATTGATTTAGGCACGGCAAATACGCTTGTGTATGTGAAGGGCGAAGGCATCGTTTTGTGCGAGCCGTCCGTGGTCGCGGTTCAAAAGGGTACGAACCAGGTGGTCGCCGTCGGTGAAGAGGCGAAACGCATGCTCGGACGAACGCCGGGCAATATTGTGGCCATCCGGCCGATGAAGGACGGCGTGATTGCCGATTTCGATATCAGCGAGCGCATGTTGCGCTATTTTATCGAACGCGTCCATACGCGGCGGCGGTTTATTAAGCCGTTGATTATTATTGCCGTGCCGTCGGGCATTACAGAAGTTGAAAAGCGGGCGGTAGTCGATTCCGCGGAGCGGGCGGGAGCCCGGGAAGTATTTATTATCGAAGAACCGAAAGCCGCGGCCATGGGAGTGGGCATGCCGGTGGAAGAACCGGTGGCGAATATGATTGTGGATATCGGCGGCGGCACTACGGAAATTGCGATTATATCTCTGGGCGGCATTGTTTGCGCGGAAAGTCTGCGGATCGGCGGAGACGAGCTGGATGACGCCGTCATTCAGCATTTAAAGCGTAATTATAATTTGATGATCGGCGAGCGCACGGCGGAGGAAATTAAAATTTCAATCGGTTCGGCCTACCCGTTGACGGAAGAAGTCAGCTCGGAAATTAAGGGGCGGGATCTGATTACCGGTTTGCCGAAAACCGTGCGGGTCACCTCGCAGGAAATACGGGAAGCGCTTTCTGAGCCGGTGAGCGCGATTATCGAATCCGTCCGGTCAATTTTGGAAAAAGCGCCGCCGGAATTGTCTGCGGATCTGGTGGAACGCGGCATTATGATGGCCGGCGGCGGCAGTTTATTGCGCGGATTGAGCAACCTG
>JAMWCB010000083.1:7422-10777 GCA_023819605.1 Candidatus Omnitrophota bacterium | reverse complement strand
ACCGCCGTTGACCGGTAAGGTCAGCGTGTCTTCCTGAACTAAATTATTCAGGCGAAAATAGTATAAAACACCCAACGGATCCAGAGTATCCGAAGTGATTTCCGTCGTATGCCTGCCTTTGGCATCTTCGGTCAAAGCTGTTTTTTTCTCGTCATCATAATAAATTTTTTTCAGCACATGTTTCTTATTGATATGAAAATCGGTCAGATGATACAGCGGCCGGTAATTATCCCTGCGGATATACGAAATTACCGAACCATTAACCTTGCACAGTAACGAAAAAACCGAACGCGTTTTAACCTCCAACTGCACCTTATACGTATCCTGTTCAAAAATAAAAGCCTCATCGATCGACAGAACCGCACTCGCGACATTCATTCCCAACCAGGTCACATAATAGGTGTATCGCTCGCCCGGCGCCAACGGACGACGCGGCCCCTGCAGCGGTAAATCTTCACCAGGCGACGATTCAATCAACGCCGGACGGGGCAGGGGAAGATAGGAGAGCGGCTGTTTTCCCGCGCAGCCGGCCGCCGGCGCAATCGCCGCCGCGAATATCAACAAAACACATCGCCTAAACATGGCCGCCCGTCTGCTGAAACACGTGATTTATTTTCTCGAATACTTCTTCCGGGCTGATCAGCCGCATACACCGGTTTTCCGGACAGTCCTGCATATAGCACGGCACCCGGCAGTCCACTTCCGACTGCAAAACCACCGGCGCAGTCTTTCCCACCGGGCCGGTTAAACGGACGGATGTCGGGCCGAAAAGCGCCAGCGTCGGCGCGCCAACCGCAACGGCAATATGCATCGGCCCGGAATCGGCGGACACTACGCCGCAGGAATGTTTCATCAAGGCGCCCAATTCCTGCAGGGAAAATCTGCCGGTCATAACCACCGGTTTTGCGCGCATGCGGCGGGTAAGCTCTTCCGCCAACGCGCGGTCTCCCGGGCCGCCGGCGATCACCACCGCAAGGTTCAACCGCTCAATAATCATATCCGCCAGGCGCGCGAAATATTCCGGCGGCCAGCGTTTTAGCAACCAATTACCGCCGGGATTCAGCACAACGTACCGCGACATCGGCCGCACGCCGGCCTGCGCCAAAGAAGCGTTGACCGCCACTTCGTCGGCGGAACTAAAAAAAAACTCACACTCCCGGCCGGCCGGGGCAATGCCGCACGCATACAGCAGCTGCAAAAAATAATCGATTTTATGCAACGGGTGCGCGGGCGGGGGAACAGGCATAGTCAATAAAAATGCCCGCCGCTTGGTGGCGTAGCCGGCCCGCTCCGGAATACCGGCGAAAAAAGCAAGCAGCGCGCGTTTTAAAGACGGATGCAGAATAAACACCCGCTGAAACTGTTTGCGCCGCAACATAGCGATAAACCGCCAATAGTTCGCTATCCCCCGATCTCTCCCCCGCTCATCGTAGACGATAAGCTCATCGACATGCGGGTTCAGCCGCAGCACATCTTCACAGCGTTTGACGACCATGCCGGCAATATGCGCCGCCGGATAATGCCGTCGGATCGCCCGCACCGCCGGAGTCGAAAAAATAACATCACCTACCCAGTTTACATTAATAACGAGAATCCGTTCTTTCATCGGTCGAAAGCTGCTCCTGTTTATATTTTCGCTCCTTGCGGTCGCGAAAAAACGTATAATAGCCGGAAACCTGCGCCGCAAACGTCAACAACGAATCATCCGCCCGTTTCGGCACCCGTATCCGCCGGATTGCGAACAAATCCCAAAACGAAATATCCCGGCCCGCGTTCGTAGCACACGCTGCCCGATAGCCGGCTTCCCGCGCCAGATCACGGCCATTCCCCCAAAATTCACCGCACGGATAGGAAAAAAATTTTACGGGCTCGCCGATCTGATCCTCCAGCATTTTTTTCGAAAATGATAATTCTTCCACCACCCGGCTCATTTCCGCCTGGGGCAATACGCAATGTGAGCGCGTATGGCTGCCGAAGGTGATTAACCCGCCGGCGCTCATTTCCCGGATTTGATCCCAGGTTAAATAGCCCGTTGTGCCGACCCAGTCGGTGACGATAAAAATCGTTGCCGGAAATCGGTACTTTTTTAAAATAGGAAATGCTACGGTGTAATTATCTACATACCCGTCATCGAAAGTAAGCACCACGGATTTAAATCTTTTCTTCCGTTGTTCCATCAATCCAACTAAATCATCGAACGAGAGTACCCGAATCCCCCGCTGCTGCAGCAGACGCATCTGCGCTTCAAAACGCTCCGGCGATACATTCAGCAAAGACGATTCGGTGGCGTTATTGACACTATGATACATTAAAACCGGCGTCGTATATGCCCAGGCTAAAAAAGCAATAATGCCGCCGATCACGACCAACGCGCCGAGCCGGCGCGCCCATGCAGCGTTTGACTTCATGCGCGCAATACCTCCCGATAAACCTTTTCCACCTGCGCGGTCATCCGCGCCACGGTAAACTTCTCCGCCACATCTTTTCTTGCCCGTTCTCCCAAGCGCATGGCCAATTCACGGTCGCTCATCAGCCGAATAATTGCCGCCGCCAACGCCTGCGGATCGCGCGGCGGCGCCAGCAAACCGGTCACTTCATGCTTAACCACCGTCGGAATGCCGCCGACATCGCTGGCCACAACCGGCAGGCCGCACGCCTGCGCCTCCAGCAAAGACAATCCCAACCCCTCCTGAATCGACGGCATGACAAAGATATCGATTTCCGGCAGAATATCCGGTGTATTTGAAACATTCGGAAGAAAGAATACCCGTTCCTGGATTCGTAATTTTTCCGCCAAATGCACCAGCTCGAATTTCATACTGCCTTCACCGAAGATATACAACTGTGCATCGGGAAAAACGCGTAAAACCGCGGGCATGGCCTGGAGCAAGTACCGGTGCCCTTTCACGGACGAAAGGCGCGCGACGATGCCGACGATACGATCCCGATGCTGCGGATCGCGCGTTTTCAGCGCGACTGCAAACTGATCGACGTCGATGCCGTTTGGAATAAAAACTACTTTTTTCGCCGGCACGCGGAAATCCTGCAGCAAATGTTTGCGCACCGCGTCGCTGATCGCAATCACCCGCTCTCCCCAGCAGGGCCAGATTCGCCGTCCGATATTGGCGCGAAAAAAACCATGGCAGGTCGTCACAAACGGAATCCGGCGAATGCGCGTAAAAAGAAACGCCAGGACCTGCGTAACACGTGTCTGCGCATGCACGACATCGACCGGCGTCCGCCACAACGCCGCTACCAAAAAGAACAATGACACCGGCAACGCCGGGCTTAATTCGCTTTTTGTCCGGATGGGAAGAGGAATAAACCGTACCTCAGCACGCAGTTTTTCCCGTAT
>JAMWCB010000083.1:0-7412 GCA_023819605.1 Candidatus Omnitrophota bacterium | reverse complement strand
CGGCGGCGACAAACACCAGATGCCCACGCTCAGCCAGTTTATTCGCCAACGATACGGTATACGATGTTATTCCGCCATGCTCTAAATGCGTCGCTAAAAAAAGAATCCGCACAGGCACCGCTCCTCATTTATGCTATCCTGGCCGCGGCTGCGGCTGCAGCAGAGTTTCCACCGCTCGACAAATATCCTCAACGCGCACCAAACGCATACACGTTCTTTTTGCGCAAGTGGCGCGGTAACAGGGAGCGCAGGATAGCCGCTTCCGCACGACAACCGTACGCTCAAAACGCGGCAGGTGCCGCTCCGGATCGGTCGGTCCGAAAACGGCGACACACGGAACTTGCAACGCCGCCGCAATATGCAGCGGGGCGCTGTCGCCGCAAATAAATACCGCCGCCTGCGCAATGACCGCCGCGAGCAAAGCAAAATCCGTCCGGCCGGCGCAATTCAGCGGCGATGTTTCTGCCTGTTCGATAATTGCCTGCATACCCGAACGATCGGCGGCGCTGCCCGTAAAGAAAACTTTCGCCTGAAACTGTTCCGCCAGCGCGTCGGCCAACTGCGCGATCTGTTCCGGAAACAATGTTTTCGTAGCCCAGCGGGGACTTGCCGTCGCGTGGATGCCGACCAACCGCTGCCGCCCGTCCCATCCTTGTTCCCGCAAAAAATTACGCGCGCGGGTGTGTTCCTCGGCGGCTACCCATAACTCCAGCGAATCATCGCGCGCCGGGATGCCGGCAGCACGTAAAATCTGAAACTGATGCTCTACCGGACGCAGCGGCAATTTCACCGGAGCAATTCCCTGATTCAGCAAAACACCCCATTTATGATTACGGTACCCATGGCGCGCGGAGCAGCCGCCTAAAAAAGCCAACCAATGCGTCAAAACATTATTCTGAAAATCGAAGCTGAGCGCGTACGCCGCGCGGCGGATATGCGCCAAGGTTGTCAGGGCGCCGCGAAAATTTTTCCGCGGCCAGCAAATCAGCGAATCAATATACGGACAGCGTGTCAATACCGCCCGATATTCCGGCCGCACCACGACATCGATAGCCGCCTGCGGATAATGCGCGCGCAGCGCCCGTAAACTCGGAACGGCCAGAATCACATCTCCCAAAGCGCTTAATTTGAAAACGACAATTTTTTTCTTGGCGAGAATATCCCGGTACAGCGCAATCGTTTTCTCAATCATCAGCGTTGACGAAAAGCACTGCTCCACCCGCCGGCGAAACGCCGCTGCCCGCTCTGCCGCCGCCGGCGCGTCCTCTATGCACCGGCGCACCGCCGCGGCCAGCGCAGGGACGTTTTCCGGCTCGGCCAACAACCCCTCTTTCCCATCGGTGATAATCTCGACTACACCGCCGACCGCCGTCGCGACGACCGGCACGCCGACCGCGCCGGCCTCGATAATTACCCGGCCGAATGCTTCCGCCGTAGTCGTGGCCATAACCAGCACATCCAAATCTTGCAGCGCGGCGCGCACGTCTGCTGCGGCGCCGCAAAACTCCACGACATCGGAAAGGCCGAGCTCCTTGACCAAAGCCTGTAAGCGCTGCAAATACTCCCGGCGGCTATCCGGCGCATCGCCGATTATCCGCGCGCGCAATCCCGGAAATTGCCGGCGCAGTTCCGCCATTGCCCGGATAAAATAAACATGGCCTTTCAGGGGGGTAATGCGTCCGACGATGCCGACAACCGCGCCCTGCCTCGGCGAGCGCGTATAAAATCCCCGAAAGCTAAACCGGGATAGATCGACCCCGCGATAGATCAACTGCAGCCGTTCGCGCGGCGTGCCGAATGCGCTAATCATATGGCGGCCGATATGTTCGCTGATCACGATCACCCGCCGGCCGCGACCCATGATCCGGCTAAAAAAATGCGGTGAATAATGGCCGTGGCAGGTGGTGATAAAAGCCGCCCGCGTCAGCCGCGTCGCCGCGTAGGCGATCCAGGCCGGCACACGGCTGCGCGCGTGCACAATATCCGCCTGCTCCCGCCGAATAATCCGGCGCACCGCGAAAACCATACGCAGCGCCGTCGGTAAAGATTTCTTATGCACCGGCAAGGTATAATGCCGCACGCCAGCGCGTTCCAACTCCCCGACGAGCGGACCGCCGGCGGATATCACGATTGCCCGGTGCCCCTGGGCCGTCAAGCTGCGCGCCACATCAACGGTGCCGGTTTCCACACCGCCGATTTTCATCTCCGGCAAAATCTGAATTATTATCATACATCCTTCGATTCGCCCGCGTATTTTTCCGCCGGGCGAAAGACGCGCGGCCGCGCACTTCACTTCAACGCAAAATCCTGCGGCGCAGGGCGTCGCGCACTGCGCCGCAGTCGTCCAAAGCCTTCAACGGATAACTTCCCTGCGCCCATTCCTGCAAAGCGGCGAAAACTTCCGCGGGATCAACCACACGAATGTGCCCCCGCCGCGACGCGATATCCATGAATAATGCATGCCGCCGGCCTGCTCCGGCCGTCTTGCCCGGCTTAAACACAATCGTGTACGCCGCAGCGGACGCTGCCTCGGAAACCATCGAAATACTCTCTCCGGAAACAACCACCGCCCCACAAGCCGACAGAATCCCGCCGACGGCAAAGGGGTAATTGCGCTCCGCCGGATACACGGCGAACACACAACGCGGATATGCGTCAAAACACTCATGCAAATAACGCACGGTTGCCGCGTCCGTTCGGCGCGAAGCGGTAAACAGAATCCCCGCGTCCTGCGCTTCCGCGAAACGCTTCAGCCCGGCAACAACCGGGCGCAAAACCGCTTCGTTCACAGTATACTGTTTTGCCGAGCCGCCGACAAGTAGTCCGATGTATTTTTTATCCGGCGGCAAACGCACGTGCGCCGCTAATTCCGAAAACTGTTCCTGAAGAACAGCAGGCGTGAGCACATGCAGCGCGCCGGTAGTGCGGACAACCGCCGGCCCGGGAACCGGCTGATCGTGCTCCGGGATAACCGCCAGATCAAAACGTTGCGGCGAAAACGGCACCGGGTTCATCACCGCAATCGTTTTAGCGCCATTCTCGCGCGCAAGCAGTAACGCCACTGCGCGGGTCGCCGCGCCGGAACAAATGATAATATCGGCATACTGGCCTTCCAGCCGCTCATACACCGCCGGCTTGAGCGCCCAGCGCAGCATACGCAAAGGATTGCTCTGAATAAACGCGTCAGACCTACAGGCCAGCGCCGTCAAAACAAACTGGCGCAGACGGCTTTTAAATTCAACGCGTTCAATATGTTCCTGATAGGGCGCAACTTCCGCCGCGATGAGCCCGGCCAATCCCTGCGTCTGCCGCAGATGCCCGGTTTTACCGTCAGAAAGAAGAAGCGCCGTGCGCGCGCGCGTGTATTTCCATCGTTTATTACCCCACATCCACTGTTCCGGCGCATTGCCGATATAACGCTCCAGTACATCCCGGTAGCGGCGCATCGCCGCGTCCAATTCCGCCTCCGTCGCCGCTGCTCCCGGCCGCAGCAGCGGCTCTTCGAACACGATACGATGATTCGAAACGTTCTCCCGCCGGGTAAATACCGGGATAACGGCGCATCCGGTCGACGCGGCCAACCGAAAAGCGCCATCGGCGAAAAATACCGGCCGGCCGAAAAAATTCAGCTCTTTGCCTTGGCGGCCGCTCTGGTCACCGAGAATGCCGGTCATCCCGTTTTCCCGCAACACCCGTACCAATGCCCGCAGCGCAGACCCTTTGCCCACAACTTTTGTTCCGGTTGACTGACGATAGCGATTTAAAATACGGTTTAAAAATTCCGGTTTCTGATCCCGCGCCAGCACGGAAATAGGAAAACCCAGCAACTTTGAACCGACAATCGACATCATTTCCCAATTGCCGTAATGCGCCGTCAAAAAAATAATCCCTTTGCCCTGTTTAAGCACCGCCTCGACGTCCGATAGGTTCTCCACCGCCGTATGCGCGCGCAGATATTCCGTACTCAGGCGCGGAATCAGCAGCAGCTCGATAAAATTCAATCCCAAATTTTCAAATTGTAAACGAATAATGCGCTGACGCTGCCGATAGGTGTATTTTCCCGGAAACGCCGCCTTTAAATTTGCGTCGGCAACGCGGCGGCGCTTAACAACACCATGATATGCCAAATTACCCAGGCTACGTCCGAGCCAGTACATCAGCGGCAGCGGCGCTACCCGCGCTAAAAGCATCAAAAGGCTAAGCGGTACAAACGCCGCGTATACGAGCAGCGAAGTCTTTTTCATAATCCTCCAGATTCAAGCGTATTTCCAGGACGACCACTTCGGCGACTGCGCTGACAATTGCCGCCTGCGCCTCAAGCCGCGGGAGATCCTTCTCCGTCGTCACGATCAAGTCAAGCTGTTCCCGTGAGCAGTGCGATGCCACGGCCGATAGTTCTGCGGCGCTGAATGCATGATGATCCGGAAAAAAAAACTCCGCAGCCACGATGGCGCCGGTTTCCTGTACCGTACGCCGAAAATACTCCGGCACGGCAATACCGCAGAGCAACGCCACACGCCTGCCCGCAAGCGCATCCACCGGGCGCATCGCCGCCGCTTGTATGCTGCGCACCCTCACCGGACGATGCTGCGCCCGGCACACCAGCGCCCGGGAATTCCACTGCCTGATTACCCGCATAATTTCCGGAATGTTGTGGGCGCCGGCAGCCGCATGATTAATCACAAAAATATCCGCCAGTCGCAGGTACGAGAGCGGTAAGCGCAATAACCCCCGCGGCATTACCTGCCCGTTGCTGAAAGGATTGAGCGCGTCAATACAAACAATATCCAGATTTTTTCGAAACGATATCCGCCCAAACGCGTCATCGAGGACAGCCACACGACAGCCTGCTGCCGCTGCCAGGCGCATCGCTGCCATCCGGTCTTTTCGCACAAATACCGCCAGCCCGGGGTAACGACGCCTTAACATTTCCGGTTCATCGGCTGCTGTCCCGGGGTCGTTTTTTTTCG
Source organism: Candidatus Omnitrophota bacterium (assembly GCA_023819605.1). Lineage (GTDB taxonomy): Bacteria > Omnitrophota > Gorgyraeia > B26-G9 > B26-G9 > JAMWCB01. The sequence goes on along the minus strand of JAMWCB010000083.1, from coordinate 2,442 downwards.
CGCCATAGCCCCGACTGATCAACGCCACCGGCAGGCCCTGCCCTTGCACATACTCCACTACCAACGCGACGAGCGGCGTTTTGCCGGTACCGCCTGCCGTGACGTTGCCCACGCTGATCACCGCCAGCGGAGGCACCTGCCGGATCATGATATTTCGCGTATACAACAACAGCCGCAGGCGCAAAATCCCGGCATATGCCCGCGATAAAACCGCTAACCCGCCCCGTACGGGCTGCATCCAGCCGCGCGGTGCGGTACTCAGGCATACCGAGAGCAAAAAATCCTTTATTCTTTGCGTAATCGTGATAGCCATGCGCCAATATTCTTTTCATAACCCATCGCACTGGGCTGAAAATAAATCTTTTTTCGCGGCATATATTCCTGCTTGACATAGTGCTGTTCAAAATCATGGGCATATTGATAGCCCTTGCCGCGCTCAAGCGTTTTTGCGCCTTTATACGAAGCATTTTTCAAATGCTGAGGCACCTCCCGGCTGGGCTCACTGGCCACATCCTGTGCCGCCGCTTCAATTGCCAGATAGGACGCATTACTCTTGGGCGCGCAGGCCACGTAAATCGCCGCCTGCGCCAGCGGAATCCGCGCCTCCGGAAAACCGATCAACTCCACGGTTTGAAATGCCGCCGTAGCCAGCATCAGCGCATGCGGATCCGCGTTGCCGACATCTTCCGCCGCGCAGATAACGATTCGGCGGGCAATAAACCGCGCGTCCTCGCCGGCATAAATCATCTTTGCCAGCCAATATACCGCTGCATCCGGATCAGAACCGCGCATACTCTTAATAAAAGCGGAAATAGTATCATAGTGGTCGTCGCCGCCACGGTCATAGCGCATAACTTTTTTTTGAATCGACTCCTCAGCCACGGCCACGGAAAAATGGATAAGCCCGTCGGCTGCCGGAGGTGTCGACAAAACACCGACTTCCAACGCATTGAGCGCGCGCCGCGCGTCGCCGTCGCTGACACGGCAGAGATGCCGCAGCGCCTCGGGATCGGCCTGCACCGCGAACTGCCCCAGACCGCGCTCCCGGTCAGCCAGCGCCTGTTCCAAAATCCGCAACACATCGGCCTCCGCATGGGGTTTAAGCTCAAAAATCTGCGAACGGGAAATCAGCGCCGGTATGACATAAAAAAACGGGTTGTGGGTAGTCGCGCCGATGAGGATGATTGTCCCCTGCTCCACATCCGGCAGCAGCACATCCTGCTGCGCTTTATTAAAACGGTGGATTTCATCGACAAAAGCAATCGTCCGCTGGGCCATAATATCCCGGCGTTGTTTGGCCCGTTCCAACAACTTCTTCAAATCCGGCACACCGGATATCGCGGCATTGACCATCTCGAAATGCGCCTTGGTCAACGTGCTGATCAGCAGCGCCAGACAACTTTTACCCGTGCCCGGCGGCCCATAGAGGATCAGCGAGCTCACACGATCGGCGTCGATCAAACGGCGCAGCAAACATCCCTCGCCGAGAATATGGTACTGACCGACAAAATCCGCCAGGCTGCGCGGACGCATGCGAGCGGCCAGCGGCGCCGCCGTGTTGGCGCTCTCGCTGTGTGACGGTTTGTCCGTACTATTGAAGAGATCGGTGTTGTTTTCCATGCTGATTTGTTCTTTATCCATTATTTCCGATTTTAGGAATTTGCCCAATACTTCTTAATTCAGCGGGCGCTTCGCCCCGCTCCCCCGACCTACCTTCTTTGCTACAGGTCAAAGAAGGTAGGCGAAGAATACCCCGCCCCTCAAGCTCGGGCTTTTTTTCTAATGATTTAGGCTCATTGACTCCGCCATGCCGTTTTCACGGCAGGCTCCGCCGCCAATTCGCAATCCTGCTGCATCGGCGTTTCGCCATCCTGGCTCAATCTATTCGCCTAAATCACAGAAAAAATAGCCCTGCGCTTGCAAGGGGGAAAGCCTTCTACTCCTTTCAAGATTCGGGAGATGCAGTATTTTTTTGTTTCCAAGCACTGTATTCCTGCATAAACAAAACGAAAATATCATTTTTTCTTTGGTCATCAGAGTAAGCACATATCATATTGTGAATTCTATCAACATCAATAGTCCGAACCAAGTCAACAAATTTTAAAGAAGGCTGACCTACCAACGCAGGATTTAAATAACTCCGCAGAAAAATATCTAAATTTTCGACCTTTTGATCAAATAGCTCAAACAAATATTGATTCAAAGAATATCTATCGATACTAAACCACAAACGAAAAATTTGAACCCACTGCTGCTGCGGATATTCAGAGAAAAAATTTCTCTTCTTATTATACAACTCCCGCTTAAGTGCCATCATAGTTCACTACTGTCCGGTTATAAGTTGAACAGTTCCAATTGCTTTTGATTTTCGTCTATTTTGAAAATGTACTGATCGGCCTGCAAGGCCTGTAAAATCGGCGTTTTTTCGAATATAGTCACGCT
>JAMWCB010000082.1 GCA_023819605.1 Candidatus Omnitrophota bacterium | reverse complement strand
GAGAAAATAATCCATGCAGCGCTCTATGCGCCGTTCCGTGCCGCGATAGACACAACCGTACACAAGATCGCGTTTAGCATCAAGCAGCGAACAAACCAGCGGCCGCAGCTGCCGCGCCGGCCAGGCAAGCAGATCCAGCGTCGAAAGGCCGATAACCGGTTTATCCCACGCCAATGCCAAACCCTTAACGGTAGCCAACCCAATGCGCAACCCGGTAAACGATCCCGGGCCGGCGGCGACGGCCAGGCAATCGATGCGCCGGCCCGGGATTTTAACGCGGTTGAGGATATCCCGGACAACCGGCGCCAGCAGACGGCTGTGCTGACGATCGCGCACGCGATGGTAACGCGTCACTACACAGCCATCTTCAAAAATGGCAACGGATAAAAATTTTGCACTTGTATCAATATAAAGAAAATACATTACGCTGCTCCGGCAATTTGGCCTCTGCCCGCCGGCCTCGAACATTTTTTCTCCAACCGCCCCACGACGTTCCGATACGTCGCACCATGCGCCCGTATGGTAATCCTGCGCTGCTGCCCGGCTCCGACCTGAATATCCACGGCAAGCCGCTCTGCCGGCAATAATTCCGGCGCCTTCCCGGCCCATTCGACCACCAATACGCCGTCACGCTCCAGATAATCATCTAAGCCGAGCAAAACAATATCCCGCAGCGCATCCAAACGGTATAAATCGGCATGAAACAAAGACTGCCGGCCATGATATTCTTTCATCAACACAAACGTCGGACTGTTCACCCGATCGGGATCAATACCGAGACCGTCGGCAATACCCTTGACTAATGTCGTTTTACCGGCGCCCAAGGGGCCGGAAAGCGCAATGACCGACGCAGCCGGCAGGACCCTGCCGATCATCCGGCCTACGCTCATTGTCTGCAGCGGGCTTGTGCACGCCACCCGCAGGCATCCCTGCGCGGTTGTCTGTTTCTGCGGCTTCATACGTTCCCTAAAAATGCCGAAAGCCCCGCGCGGCGCGCGCCCGCAAGCGGCCATCCAACCCGCGCAAACGAATGCCGCGCCCGGCGGTGATTACCCCGATGCGGGTCAGGGGGACGTCCGGAAACGGCCACTGTTGCCGCAATTTTCGCCCGGCTGCCGGCGCCACGGTAAACAACAATTCAAAATCTTCGCCGGTCTCGAGCGCATCCGAAATTCCGGCAGCTTCGGCGCAAACCGGAATAGCTGCCGCCTCAAGCACCGCCGCGACGCCGCTGCCCCGGGTAATATGCCCTAAATCCTGCAGCAGCCCGTCGGAAATATCGATCATCGCATGCGGACGAACATTTACGGCTAAAAAACGGCCTTCGGAAACCCGCGGCGTAAAAAGCAGATGCCGGCCGGCCGCTGAACCACCCAAACAGCCGGTAACAAAAATTTCATCGCCCGGCCGCGCACCGGTGCGCCGCACAAACCGGTTAGGTTCGACTTCGCCGGTCAGCGTTACATTGCATATAACCAGCGGTGCGCTGTTCGTATCGCCGCCGACGACCGAAACCCCGAACGCCGCCGCCGTGCGGTTCATGCCGCGATACAATGCTTGCACGTACGTGCACGGCAAATCCGGCGGCAACCCCAGGCTGACCACGGCATGCCGCGGCGCACCGCCCATTGCCGCAATATCGCTGAGCGAACAGGCGATCAATTTATGTCCGACCGCCTCCGGCTGTTGCGTGCGGACAAAATGAACATTTTCCACGAGCATATCCGCGGTGATCAATTCATACATCCCGCGGCGGCGCCGCAGAACCGCGCAATCGTCACCGATGCCGAGCACTACGGAAGAATCAACGCGACAGCGGGAACGGATCGCCCGAATCAACGGGAATTCTCCGAGGTCTTTAAGCGTTTTCATCGACGTAGCAGCTTCCGAATCGCCGTGCGGTACGGCGGACGCGCCACACCCGCTTCCGTCACAATCGCGCTGATTAACGCTGCGGGGACGGTATCAAATGCCGGATTATACACCGGAACGTCCGGCGGCGCAATCAACGGGCCGCCGCATACGCGGCGGACTTCTTCGGCGGCACGTTCCTCAATAACGATACCCGCGCGGCTGGGAACCGCCGGATCGATTGTTGAACGCGGCGCCGCTACATAAAACGGAATTTTATGGAAACGCGCCGCAACCGCCAAACTGTACGATCCGATTTTATTCGCCGTGTCGCCGTTGGCGGCAATCCGGTCGGCGCCGATAAACACGCAATCGATTTTTTTTTGCTGCATCAGGTAAGCGGCCATATTGTCGCAAATCAGCGTCACGTCAATTTTCCGGCGTAACAGTTCCCAGCAGGTCAAGCGCGCACCCTGTAATAACGGCCGCGTTTCGCAGGCGTACACCGTAATACGTTTGCGCAGTTCCGCCGCGCGATACACCACCCCTAATGCCGTACCGTAGTCGATCGTCGCCAGGGCGCCGGTATTACACACCGTTAAAATCCGCGCGCGCTGCGGCACCAACGCCTGCCCCTGCGCCGCCATTGCCCGGCAATTCCGGCGGTCTTCTTCGGCAATTGCCTGCGCTTCCCGCAGCAGAATTTCCCGGATCGCGGCCGGCGAATGGCGGTCTGCCGACGCCTGCGCCCGGCGGCGCATACGATCCAACGCCCAAAACAAATTCACCGCCGTCGGACGGGCGCCGGATAAATACGCGTGCAGCGCGTCGACCTGCCGCAACACTGCCGCGCGGGACGGATGACGGCCGCCGCGCAATCCGAGAACCATTCCAAAAGCCGCCGCGGCGCCGATCGCCGGCGCACCCCGCACCTGCAGCGTACGGATTGCCTGCCACACCTGGCGTGCCGTGGTGCACCGTTTATAAACCAATTTGCCCGGCAAGCGGGTTTGATCGATTAAAACCAAGGCGTTATCACGCCAGGCGATTGTTTCTCCATGTTTCATTGCGCTACTCCCTGCTGATATATTTTAATCCGATTGCCGCCGGCGGCTGCGGCAGCCGCGCACATCGACTCTGCCCGCCGGAGCAATTCATCCGCCGGCGGCATCCCGACGTCAAACATACTGATCCCGATACTCACGGTTGCCTGCAATGCTTGAAAAAAAGCAAACCGGTGCGAACTTACCCGTAAACGCACACGCTCAAAATGCGCTGCCGCCTCCTCGGCGGGACTCTCGATAAACAGCCAGGCAAACGCGCCGGCGCCGAAACAGGCAACGGTATCCGCCTGCCGTCCGGCAGCGCGCAGTTCCACGGCCAGCTCCTGCATAGCCCCCTCGGCGATTTCCGGGCCGAAGCGTTCCGGCCAAGCGCTGCCGCCGTCGACGGCAAGAATCGCGCAGCAAAAAAAACTGCGGTGCCGCTTGCCGCGCGCGCATTCTTCCGCAAGACGGCATAAAAAATAATCGCGATGATAGATCGATGTCCGAGCGTCGAGCACCGCCTGCCGCAGACGCTCGGAACGGGCCCGCCGTTCGGCAAGCAGATTCTGAATACGCACGAGCAGCTCCCGGACCGGGGCGTCTTTCGTGAGAAAATCGGCAGCGCCCAACTGTAAACCGATTAATTTCTCATCGATACTCCGTACCGAAGTATAAAAAAGAATCGGTACATCGTCAAAACGCGGATTTTTTTTAAGCCGCCGGCACACTTCAAAACCGTCGATATCCGGCAAGAGCAAATCTAAAATAATTAAATCCGGACTGGCCTCTTCCGCCCGCGCAATACCTCGGCAACCGTCGGTTTCGGCTAACAATTCATACCCGGTGCCGGCAAGTTTTTGCCGCAGCGCCTCCAGATCAGCCGCCGTATCTTCCACGATGAGTATTTTCACTGCGCCGTTCACCGTCACCCTCCCTTAACCGAAAAAACCCGCGTTTGATCCCGGCCCGCCTCTTTTGCCCGATACAAGGCGTTATCCGCCTGCCCCAACAAATCATCGATAACCGCCGTAGCCGGGCTAAACGCGCTCACCCCGCAACTGATCGTTACCGTTTCGCCTCCCGCCGTACATTCTCCGGCCCGCACGGCGCGCCGCACACGCTCGGCTGCCGCATACGCCCCTTCGATATCCGTCTCCGGCAACAACCAACCGAATTCGTCTCCACCATACCGGCAGAGGATATCCGACTCGCGCACGCTCGTCCGCAAAACCTGCGCGACGTTTTTTAATACCCGGTCGCCGGCCAGGTGCCCATACTGATCGTTGATTGCTTTAAAATGATCGACATCGATAATCGCGCAACTGAAATAACTCCGGTACTGCGCGCCGCGCCGGAACTCGTCATCCAGGCGAAACTGAAAATAACGCCGATTGTACATATCCGTCAAAACGTCGGTAAACGACTGTTTGACGATATCATCGATTGTTTTTTTCGTCTGCAGAAGGTTGCGCACCCGCACGAGCAATTCCCGGTCGTCGGCGCTCTTACTCAAAAAATCCGCCGCGCCCAATTCCAAACCAAGCAACCGCTCATCGATCGCGCGAACCACGCTGAAGAACAGTACCGGCACCGCCGCGAATTGCCGCATCTGTTTTATCCGCCGGCACACCTCAAACCCGTCGATATCCGGCAGCAAAATATCCAAAATGACCAAATCCGGCTTTTGCTGCTCCAACAGCGTCAAGGCCTGCCCGCCGGTCCCGACAATGATCATTTCATAATTTTCCGGCTCTAAAATATGACGCAGCCGCTGCACATCCTGCCCTTCATCCTCGACTATAAGAATTTTATACTGTATCACGACGATCTGCGCTGTCCTTTCCTCCCCTTACTTCCCATAGACCTTAACCGCGTTGCCCTGGCGGCGTTTGACGGTATGCATGGCCACCTCCGCCTGGGTCATAAATTCATCCATGCCGCTGACCTGCCCGTCGACCAGCGAACTGATGCCGGCACTGACCGTCACGGTGAGCGGCTGCTGCGCCGTTCCGACATCCGTGCGCGCAATCAATTCCCGCAAACGTTCTCCCAGAATGCGGGCGCCGGCGAGATTTGTTTCCGGCAACAGGAGCGCGAACTCATCATTGCCGTAACGGCAAACAATATCCGCATTGCGCGTATTGAATCGCAAAATACCGGCCACGTTTTTCAAAACAATCGAACCCAGCGGACGACCATGCGCGGCATTGATTTGTCGAAAACCGTCGATATCCAAAATTAAAAAACTCAATTCCCGGCGGTAACGCTTTGCCCGCTCGAACTCATCCAAAAGACGCTTCTGCAAATACCGGCGATTGTACGCTTTTGTCTGCACATCGACGATCGCCAGGCGCAGCATCTCATCATAGAGTTTTTTCAGGCGCAAACAATTGCGCACACGCAGTAAAATCTCGCGCTCATCCGTGTTGTTCTTGACAATAAAATCCGTCGCTCCTAATTGCAACGCCAGCAATTTATTATCCGCGGAAGCGCTGCTCGTATGAAAAATGACCGGGATATGTTCAAAACGCGCTTCGCCGCGGATCCGGCGGCATAATTCGAAACCGTCGGTATCCGGCAGCAGGATATCCAATAAAATCAAATCCGGAACATTGTCTTCGAGAAACGCCAGCGCTTTTGCGCCATTGGCGGCATGGATAACGACATGCGACTCGGAAGAAAGAATCTGTACGACTTGCTCAAAACTGCGCTGACTGTCTTCCACGACCAAAACCGTCATGCTCATCGCAATCTCCTTTTCCCTTGAAAAAACCGCCGGATTTGCACATCAATGGCATTCTGCGGACATCCCTCGCTGCAACATAAACAGAGAATACACTCGCGCGGCTCGATAACCGGCACGCCGCCGGATAACCGGATTGTCTGGCGAGGACAGATGCGCACGCACATCCCGCAGCCGTTGCATAAGCGGCGGTCGACGGCCATAACCAGCGGGATCAACCGCGTGGCCAGTTTGCCCAGCGCGTTCGGCAGGCGAAAAAACAACTGCGGCCGCGCCAGGCGAAACCGGCGCTGCGCCAACGCGGCAATACCGGGGCCGCGAATTTCAATCCTCTCCAGCCGCGCTTCTCCCAATTTCTGCCGAAAAGCTTCGGCGGTACTCGGCACAGAAAACGGCGGCAAACCGATAATCGCCGCTAAAACCGCATCCAAAGCTACCGCATCGGCGCTGCCGGCCACGCAGCCAACGCGGCAGGGATTGCCGCCGGCCGGGCCGGCTCCCTCCATGGCAATAATTGCGTCGCAGAGGCTGAGCTGCGGCCGCACCAACCCGTAGATATGCGCCAATTTCGCCGCAAATGCCCGGGCATTCGGAGCATCTTTATGACACTGCACTTTATACAGCCCGGCAATCAAACCGAACACATTCTTCACGCCGGCGGTGATCACCGCCAATCCGTGCGTTTTCAGTTTCGGCAAGGAAATACACACATCCACTTCTGCGGCAATCCGCGCAAAGGGAATCCCGTGCTTTTCCTGAATTCGATCAAAAACGACCAGGTTCACACCCTCTTCCCGGCATACTGCGCGCATACCGCACTGTTCGTACACCGTTTCGGTTTTTACCAAACCGGCCGGGCTGTCCCCGACAAAAATATGCGGCGTCCGCGTCTTCACTAACCGAATCACCGCCCGCACAAATTCCGGATGCGTCGTGGCCGCTTCTTCCGGAACCGCTGCTTTTAATAAATTCGGCTTTAACAAAACGCGCTGCCCCGGCTGCACAAAAGCGGCAATACCGCCGAGTTGCTCAACGACCTGCCGCACTGCGGCGTATACTTCTGACTGGCCGTACGTGACGCAGGCCGCCATCCCAACGATACTCATCGCTTCTCCTGCGCCCTCGTCCAGCCGAAAAGATTGCCCGCATTCTCCGCGGTTGCCGCGATCACCGTTTCCGGCTCAATACCCTTGAGCTCCGCAATATAAATCGCGAGGCCCTTCACTGCCGCAGGTTCATTGCGCGCTCCCCGGCCCCCCTGCGGCGCCAAATACGGCGCATCCGACTCCAGCAACAGCCGTTCCAACGGTGTCCGCACAACCGCGTCGCGCAATGCCGCAGCCGACGGATAGGTAATATTCGCCGCATACGAAATAAACCAGCCGGCCGACAGGCTTGCTTCGAGCACCGCGCAATCGCCGGAAAAACAGTGCATCACGCCGCGCAACCCGCGATACGCGGATTCGCGGATAATCGCCAGCAGCGCCGCGTGCGCCTGACGGCAATGCACGATGACCGGCAAAGCGCTGTTCACCGCGATGGCCAATTGCTCCCGAAACAGCCACTCTTGCTGTTGCCGCGCCGGCGCGCTGATCTCCGCCCGCCGAGTCTGCCGGTCATAAAAATCCAATCCGATCTCGCCGATTGCCGCCACCGGGCCCTGACGGACAAGCTGCCGCAGCCGATCGCATTCATCCGCTCCGGCCAGAGCGGCACGGTGCGGATGAATGCCGGCGCTTGCCGTTACCTGCGCGTGCGCGGCTGCCAACGACATTGCCGCGGCTGAACTTTGCGCATCCGCGCCTACCACAACCATGCGGCCGACACCGGCCGCGCGGGCGCGTTCGAACACCGCCGGGCGATCCGCATCAAACTGCGGAAATTGAATATGGCAATGCGTATCAATCAGCATCTTCGATCCGTGGAAACAACGGCGCGGACTTGCGCACGGTCATTCCCGGGAATTGCTCGTCAATCCGGACGGCCGTGCCCGGCATAAACGGCGATAAATTTTCCCGGACCAGACGGATCGCCTGGACTAATATATACATCACGTCGCTGAGTTCACGCCGGCGATTTTCCTTGCAGAGAACCCACGGCTTACTTTCTTCGATAAATTTATTCGCGGCATTAACGACGTCCCAGATCTTCGCCAATGCCTGAGAAAAATTGTACTCCATCATCTCCCGATCAACGGCAGCCGAAAGAGAACGCGCCGCATCCAACACCGCCGCCGGCACCGCCTGATGGAACTCCTGCGGGATTTCCCCCTGAAAGTATTTCTCAATCATACTGATCGTCCGGTACACCAAATTACCCAAATCATTCGCCAAATCGCAATTAATCCGCCGGATCAGCGCCTCTTCCGAAAAATTCCCGTCTTCTCCGAACGCAACTTCCCGCAACAAAAAATACCGGATGCTGTCCGCCCCGTAGCGGGCGATCAGGGCGCCGAGATCAAGCACGGCGCCTTTGCTCTTCGACACTTTTTCGCCGCCGACCTTGATAAAACCGTGCGCGCAAATCGTCCGCGGCAGTTCAATATCCGCGGCCATGAGGATTGCCGGCCAAATGACGGCATGAAACCAAAGAATATCTTTGCCGATCAAATGCATATCCGCCGGCCAGAATTCCCGAAACAATGGGCTCTCCGGCCCGCCCAGCCCGCTGACATAATTGGTCAGCGCATCGAACCAGACGTACAAAACTTGCGCCGGATCATTCGGCAAAGGGATTCCCCAGGAAAAATTCGCCCGGGAAATATTTAAATCCCGGATACCTTCCTTAATCCGGTTGAGCACTTCGTTACGCCGGGATACCGGCAGAATAAAGGACTCGTGCGCCTCGATATGTTCCCGCAATCGCCGCTCGTAACGGCTCATCGCAAAAAAATAACCTTCTTCGCGCACCCAGTCCGCCTTGCTGCCGTGCACCGGACAAGCCCCCTGCGCCAAATCCCGTTCTAAAAAAAACGTTTCGCAGTCGACACAATAAAAACCTTCATAATGGCCGCGATAGATATCCCCCTTCGCCAACGCCCGGCTGAAGATCTGCCGGACCGTTTCCTGATGCTGCGGTTCGGTCGTGCGGATAAACGCATCATAGGATATGGATAAATCGCGGCACAACCGGCGGAAGTCTTCAACCATGGTATCCACGAATTCCTGCGGCGTCCGGTTTTCGCGGCGGGCATATTTTTCAATCTTCTGGCCGTGCTCGTCGGTGCCGGTTAAAAAAAACACCTGCGCCCCTTTTCGCCGCTGCCAGCGGGCGATCGTATCGGCAACAATCTTTTCATAGGCGTGGCCGATATGCGGCTTACCCGACGGATAGTCAATCGCCGTGGTTATATAAAATTTACTTTTCCCGTTCGCCATCGTCTTCGTCCTGTTCTTCCGGTTTCTTCTGCGGCCGGGCAAAAAATTTTTCGCACTCCTCTTTATACGAAATTTCCACTTTCCGCTCATCCGCAAATTCCACCAAGACGAGCTGCCGAAGCATGTCGACACTGAGCACCTTACCTTTGCCTTCTTTCGTCTCCACCATCTGCCCTTCTTTGGGCAGGCAACGGGAAAGGTCCTTGTACGTTTTAAATTCATAGGAGAGGCAGCACATCAACCGGCCGCAACAACCGGAAATTTTTTCCGGGCTCAGCGGCATATTTTGCTGTTTTGCCATCCGAATCGTCACCGGCTCGAAATCTTTCAAAAAAGAGGCACAGCACAACGGCCGGCCGCAACAACCGAAGCCGCCGAACATTTTCATTTCATCGCGCACGCCGATTTGTTTGAGTTCGATACGCGCCCGGAACAGCTGCGCCAAATCCCGCACCAATTCGCGAAAATCAACACGGCCTTCCGCGGTAAAATAAAAAACGATTTTACTGCGATCAAAGGAATACTCCGCGCTGATTAGCTTCATCGGTAATGCGCGCTCGCCGATTTTTTTTCGTGTCGTTTCAAAAACATTCCCGATATCCACGCGGTTGCGGCTGATTTTCGACTGATCTTCCGCAGTCACGACGCGCAGAATACGCCGGACCATGCCTTCGGCCGGCGGATGCGCTTCATGCCCCTCGTCCGTAACGACGCGGCCATAATCCAACCCGCGTTCCGCCTCCACAATAACCAAATCATGCATACGGCAACCGACCGTATTGCTATCAAAAACCGCCGGTTTGGCGTATTCGCGCAATTGTACTTCCACCAATTTTCCCATGCCGACACTATCCTTTTCGCCCGACTCACCGACCTATCCGGGCGTTATCCCGCCGTCGGACAACCGCTTTCAACGCCCGATCCACACACATTTTCACATTCGCATTGGCCGCGACCGCGCTCAACACTTCGGTTAATTCTTCGCAGGCTGCGGCCGCGCCCGCCGCCGGCAACACACCGCTCCAGACGCCGAGCCGCTCCGGCGGCTGGCTGCTCAACAGCAGCACTCCGGCGCTCCGGTACTGCCAAACCGCCAAGTCACGGCATATCCCGGATAATTCCTGCACGACTAATTCGATATCGCGGCGCGTGAGGCGCGACAGCTCGCCATAAACGCCGTTGAGCACCGCTGCCTCCGGCGCTTCAAAAATACGTCCGATCACTTCCGCGTACGCGGCCTTCTCCGCAACGACCGATTCAATGCCGCAGCGCAGCGGATGGCAACGGGAGACGACCGTCGGCAACACATGCGCGCTGCTTTCCGCCACAAGAATAAACACGGCATTCGCCGGCGGCTCTTCCAGAATTTTTAACAACGCATTCGCCGCTTCCGCAGTAAGGCGCTGCGCCTGCTCAAAAATAAAAACTTTGCGCGCAGCCTGATACGGCTTCAATGCCGCCCCTTCCCGAACCATCCGGCTTTCTTCAATCGAAATTTTCGTGCTACCCTGCCGCGGCGCTATCCAGAGAATATCCGGATGCTGCCGTTGCGCGGCCAACAGGCATTCCGCGCAATCGCCGCAAGGATACGGCAGCGCATCGATCCGCACCGGCTGCCGGCAAACCGCGGCAGAACTTATCCGCATCGCGATCTCAGCCATCGATGCGGCGCTGCCGCCGAACAAGAGCAAGCTGCGCCCGGTTCCTGCCGCCGCGAGCAAAGCCAACGCCTGGGCCGTCGGCTCATCGTCCCGCATCGCTTCCCTCCGCATTCCGGCAATTCCCATCGCTTCCGCCACTACCCGCTCCGCCGCCGGCGCAGCGCACCGTCAACAGCTTGCCGCACCCGGCGCTCGACTTCCGCCAATGATGTATCCGCTCTAATCACACAAATCCGCCGGGGGTTTTTTCGGGCTGTCTCCA
>JAMWCB010000081.1 GCA_023819605.1 Candidatus Omnitrophota bacterium | reverse complement strand
CCGATGGTCGGGACGTTCTATCGCGCGCCTTCTCCGGAATCCGCAGCGTTCGTTGATGTCGGTGCAACGGTTGAGGTCGGCCAGGTGCTCTGTATTATCGAAGCGATGAAGCTAATGAACGAAATTAAGTCGGAAGTCAAAGGTGTGGTGAAAGATATTTCGGTGAAAAATGCCGATCCGGTAGAGTTCGGCCAGGTGATGTTTACCATCGAAGTCGGTTGAGGGATATGTTTTCGAAAATTTTGATTGCCAATCGCGGAGAAATCGCGCTGCGGATTATTCGCGCGTGCAAAGAAATGGGCATCAAGACGGTTGCCGTTTATTCAGAGGCGGACGCCCAGAGTATCCACGTGCAGTTTGCCGATGAAGCCGTCTGTATCGGGCCGGCGCAGAGCAGCGGCAGTTATTTGAACATAGCCGCGATTATGAGCGCTGCGGAAATTACCGATGTGGAGGCGATCCATCCCGGGTACGGTTTTTTAGCGGAAAACGCGCATTTCGCGGAAATTTGCGAATCGTGCAATATCACGTTTATCGGGCCGCTGCCGCAGCATATCCGCATGATGGGAGATAAAATGGCGGCCAAGGAAACCGTGGAGAAGGCCGGGATTCCGGTTATTCCCGGTTCGGAAGGGCTGATTAAAGATAAAGACGAAGCGCTGCGCATAGCCAAGCGCCTGAAGTATCCGGTGATTGTCAAAGCCGCCGGCGGCGGCGGCGGACGCGGTATGCGGATCGCGCATAACGACGTGAGTTTGGTTAATTCCATGCTCACCGCGCAGGCGGAAGCGGAAGCGAGTTTCGGCAATGCCAGCGTCTATATCGAAAAATACCTGGAAAAACCGCGCCATATCGAAATTCAGATTTTGGCCGACACGAGCGGCCAGGTGCTGCACTTGGGGGAACGCGAGTGTTCGATTCAGCGGCGGCATCAAAAATTAATCGAAGAAACTCCTTCGCCGGCGATGAACGCGGCGCTGCGTGAGAAAATCGCCGCGGCGGCGGTTGCCGCGGCGCGGTCGATCGGCTATGTTAGCGCCGGAACGATAGAATTTCTTTTAGACGCGTCCGGAAATTTTTATTTTATGGAAATGAATACGCGGATTCAGGTGGAGCATCCGGTGACGGAAATGGTCACCGGGATCGATCTGATTAAAGAGCAGATTCGCATTGCCGCCGGCCAATCCCTTCGGATTAAACAGGATGCGGTTGCGTTTCTGGGCGCGGCGATCGAATGCCGGATAAACGCCGAAGATCCGGAACGCAACTTTATGCCCTCGCCGGGGAAAATTGAAACATTTCATCTGCCGGGCGGCCGCGGCGTGCGCATCGATTCGCACGCCTACAGCGGCTACGCGATACCGCCGTATTATGATTCGATGATTGCGAAATTGATTGTCCACGGCCAGGACCGCGAGGATGCCATCCTGATTATGCAGCGCGCGTTGGAAGAGTGCGTGATCGCGCCGATTAAGACGACCATACCGTTTCATCAGCGGATATTCGCCAATCCGCAATTCCAACGGGGCGAATATTCGACGAATTTTGTCGAGCAATTGATGTCACCGTAACAATCCGGGGGGGGCCGTGCGAAAAGAAAAAAAAATGGAACTGGGGACGGTAAAGATCAATAACGATGTGATCGCGTCCATCGCGCGCAATGCGGCATTGGCGGTCGACGGCGTCGCTTCGCTGAAAGTGAGCCCGATATCCGTCCTGGCCGAATTGTTCAATAAGCGATACTATAATCAAGGAGTCGGTATTGAGGTTACCGAGCAGGACGTTCGATTGGAGATTACGATTGTCGTTCGTTATGGGGTGAATATTCCGGAAATTGCCGGCACCGTCCAGGACAGCGTGCGCGCGGCGATTGAAGAATTGACCGGGTTGAATGTTGCGGAAGTAAATGTCACCGTGGGGGGCTTGCTGACCCAGAAACATGAGGCGGAAGAACAAAGGGGGGAATAGATGCGGATTTTTTATAAATTCATCGTTTTTTTATACACGCTGTTTTTTTCGTTGATCGGCGTCGCCCTGATGATGTCCGGTTTCTATTCGCAATTGACCGGCGGCGCAAGTTTCGATGTGCTCGTCGATCTAATCAAAAAAAATCCCAATTCGCACTGGATTCTCATTCTGAGCGGCGTGCTGTCGATTTTGGTCAGTTTGCTGCTCGCCGGTATTTCCTTCCAACGTTTTCAAAAAGAAAAGACGATTGGCTACAGCACGAATTTCGGGCAGGTGATTATTTCCTTGTCGGCAATCGAAGATTATATCCGGCGTTTTGCCCAGCATTGGGGCGAAATCAAGGATTTGCGTCCGGATGTGACCATATCCCGCCGCGGTATCGAAATTCAGACGAAAGTTACGCTCTGGTCGACCACGAACATCCCGGAAGCGGCTGAACGTATTCAATCGACGATTAAGGAGCAGATTCAGGCATTACTGAGCGGCATTGATAAGCCGCTGTTGATCAATATTCATGTAAACAAAATATTGCGGAAAGAATTGCCCAAGCCGTCCGAAGATAAACAGGATTTGCCCTTTTTGCGCTGATGAAAACCGCGATTGAGCAACAGTTGGAAGAACAGCAGCAGGTCTTCGCCGCGCTGCGGCGCGAGTGCCCGGCGATGATCGAACGGATTGTGCGGGAACTAACCGCCTGTTACCGGCGCGGCGGAAAAATTTTAATTTTCGGCAGCGGCGGCAGCGCCGCCGATGCGCAGCATATCGCCGCGGAATTGGTCGGCCGGTTTGCCAAAGAACGGCGCGCGTTGCCGGCGGTTGCCCTGACGGCAAACACTTCGACGCTTACCGCGCTGGCCAACGATTACGCCTATGAAACTGTTTTTTCCCGCCAGGTGGAAGCCTTGGGGCTGCCGGGGGATGTGGCGGTGGGAATTTCGACCAGCGGCACGGCGAAAAATGTGCTGGCGGCGCTGCGCGGCGCGCGGCAGCGCGATCTTCTGTGTATCGGTTTGACCGGCGCGGGCGGCGATGCGCTGGCGGCGGCTTGCGACGTGTGCCTGATCGTGCCTTCGCACAACACCCCGCGCATTCAGGAAGCGCATATCGCGGCGGCCCACATTGTCTGCCAATTGGTCGAGCAGTCGTTATTTCCGGCATGAACAGTCAACGTAAAATTTTGAGCCTGCGCGCATTGCAGAAAAAAATTGCGTCGTTTCGCCGCAGCGGCGGCGGAGCGAAAACGGTGGTGTTTACCAACGGCTGTTTTGATTTGCTCCATGCCGGGCATGTGCAGTATTTAGAGCGGGCTAAGCGCATGGGCGACGTGCTGATTATCGGCCTGAACAGCGATGCGTCGATTCGCCGCCTCAAAGGGTCGGCGCGCCCGATTGTGCCGCAGCGCGCGCGGGCGGCAGTGGTCGCGGCGTTGGGATGCGTCGATTACGTGACGATTTTTACCGCAGACACGCCGCAGCGGTTGATCGCGGCGCTGGCGCCGGACATATTGGTCAAGGGCGCGGATTGGAAAACCGCGGATATTTCCGGCGCGGACACGGTGCGGCGCGCCGGCGGCTGCGTGCGGCGAGTGCGTTTGCGCGAAGGTTTTTCCACCACGCAGCTGATCCGGAAGATTGTGGATACCTGCCGTGTCTAAACAGAACATATTACGGCTGATCGACGCGAATACCAATCGCGCAAAGGAAGGCCTGCGGGTCTGCGAAGATGTGCTGCGGTTTGTCTATGACGACGCGGCGTTGACGATGCAGCTGAAGCAATTGCGGCACCGGGTGACCGTGCTGCTCGGCGCCTATCGCGGACCGCCGTTTGTTTTTTTGAAACAGCGGGCGGTCGCGCGGGATGTCGGCCGTCCGGCGACCCCCCGGGATGAATTGCGGCGCCGTTGCCCGGCGGATATTTTTTTTGCGAATGCGCAGCGCGCCAAAGAGTCGGTGCGCGTTTTGGAAGAATTTTTTAAGCTGCTCGATGTGAAAATTTCTCTCAGTTTCAAGCGCTTGCGCTATCGGCTGTATGCCGTGGAACGCGCGGCGGTGCGTGTTTTTGAAAAAAAGAAGAATGGACGTATGCATGAAAACACTGATTGAACAGTGCCGTGATGGCAAAATTCCCCGGCCGGTGCGGCAGATTGCCGCCGGTGAAGGCGTTGCGGCCGCGGCGATCGCGGCGGCAGTTGCGCGGGGAACGATCGTTGTTCCGGCCAACCGCAAGCGCACGGTGGCGCGTTTGTGCGGGATCGGCGCGCCTCTGCGGGTGAAAATCAACGCGAATTTGGGAACGTCGCCCGACTGCGAAGACGATGCGGCGGAACTATCGAAATTAAAAATCGCCGTCGCCTGCGGGGCGGATACGATCATGGATTTAAGTGTCGGCAAGGATCTGGCCCGCACCCGATCCGCGGTATTGAAGCATTCGCCGGTTCCGGTGGGAACCGTGCCGATTTATGAAGCGTTTATCCGGGCGGAAAAAAAATATGGCGACAGCGCGGGTATGACGCCGCCGGAGGTGCTGGCGGTGCTCGAAGAGCAGGCCGAGGCCGGCGTAGATTTTTTTACCATTCATTGCGGCGTCACGCGAAAGAATACCGCATTACTGCGCCGCCATCCGCGTTTTCTCGGTATGGTCAGCCGCGGGGGGGCGTTGCTGGCGCGCTGGATGCAGCGCACCGGCCAGGAAAATCCTTTTTTTAGTCGGTTTGACGATATCTTGAGGATTGCGCGTCGCTATGATATAGTGTTGAGTTTGGGAGACGGTATGCGACCGGGGTCGGTCCTTGATTCCACGGATCGTCCGCAGCTGGCTGAACTGAAACTGCTGGGAAAACTGGCCGCGCAGGCCGTGCGCGCCGGGGTGCAAGTGATGATTGAAGGGCCGGGGCACATCCCGCTTCATCATATCCGAAGAAATATAGCGCTGCAGAAAAAATATTGCCGCGGCGCGCCGTTTTATGTGTTGGGGCCGTTGGTCACCGATATCGCGGCCGGCTATGATCATATTGCCGCGGCAATCGGTTCCTGTGTGGCGGGAATGTACGGCGCTGATTTTTTATGTTTCGTCACGCCTGCCGAACATATCCGCCTGCCGGACGAAGAAGATATTAAACTCGGGGTGATTGCCAGTAAAATCGCGGCGCATGGAGCCGACCTGGCGCGGCGGAATGAGCGCGCTTGGGAACAAGACCGGCGGATGAGCGCGGCGCGCAAAGTTCGGGATTGGCCCGCGCAAGCCGCGTGCGCGCTGGATCCGGAGAAATTTGCGGCGATGCGGCGGCAATCCCGTCCGCAGTTGGATGATGTGTGTACGATGTGCGGCAAATATTGTTCCATGAAAATGCAGGGAGAAGATTCGGAGCGGGCGTAGTTCAGTGGCAGAACATCAGCTTCCCAAGCTGAATATGAGGGTTCGATTCCCTTCGCCCGCTCCAGCACCGACTGCCTATGATGAAGAGCTTGTTCCGAGTAGTGCTGATTGCCGGCCTCTGTTTGAGCGCGGCGGCGTGTGTGCCGTTGAAAAATACCGCCGGCACGGCAGCGCCGTCGGCGCGTGCGCGCGGAGCGGCGGCGCCGGGCGTGCCGGGCGTGTATCATACCATCCGTCCCGGAGAAACCCTCTGGAGCATCAGCCGCTGGTACGGTGTTGACCTGCAGGCGATTACCGCGGCAAATACGCTGGAATCGTCCTGCGCGATATCCGCGGGAACAAGAATTTTTATTCCGACCGAACGCGGCGGTCCGCAACCTGCCGCTGCCGGCAGCGGCAACTGGCGGTTTGTGTGGCCTTACCGCGGCACGGTCGCGTCGTGTTTTAACGATTATCGGCACAGTGTGCGGAATAAGGGAATCGATATTTTGGCCAAACCGGGCGCTATGGTCGCTGCCGCCGCTACCGGCACGGTGGTGTTCGTCTCGGATAATCTGCGTGGATACGGTAAAACGGTGATTATTCAGCATCCGGAAAATTTGCTGACCGTGTACGCCCACAACGAGGAAAATCTCGTCAAACTCGGCGAGTCCGTGCGGCAGGGCCAGTACATCGCGCGCGCCGGCTCTACCGGCCGAACCAATCAATGCTTAGTTCATTTTCAAGTCAGGAAAAGCAATAAAGCGCAAAACCCGTTACATTATTTGCCATAACATCCGCCGCCCGCAGGATAGCGCGCGCGAACGCGAGCCGTTTTCACGGTGCATCGACAGCGGGAGGACGCCAGCCGGCAGACGGTTTTTTTATGGATCAGACGATTACAAAGAGCCCTTTGAAAGAATATGAAAATTCCGAAATTCTGCAACAGCTGCTCAAGCGGGTTGTGGCTTTTCGAAAAGGCTATCGTCAGAATATCGCCCTCCTGGGATTTAAAAGCACCGGAAAAACCGCCTTGATTTTCAATGTCCTGCAGCGGATCAAGCTCACCGAGCTGATTCCTATTTATCTGAGCATTAAGCCCAAGCCTTTGGATCAGTTCGGGTATAATTTTATCGGCGTGCTGCTCTTTCAAACCCTGCGCGCGGCAGAACAGCCTTTGGTTGATGATTTCCAATATTTGCTGGAAACCGGCAGCGCAATTATTCCGCGGACTACCGCGGCTATTCAGCAGATATTGAGGCAATTGAAATCGAAATACTGTCCGGCAGATATTCTGGGGGAATTACTCCATCTGCCGCAGATCCTTTTCGACGAAACGGCCAAACCGGTCCTGATGATCTTTGATGAATTTCATGCGATGGAACAGATTGGCGTTCCGAATCCATTCCTGGAGTTGAGCAATCGGATCATGGTGCAGAAAAATACCATGTATATTTTGATCAGTTCCGCCGTTTCCGCCGCCAAAGAAATACTCGCAACCAAGCTCAGCCTGCTCTTCGGAAATTTTGAATTGATGGAATTGCATCCGTTGAATACCGCGATGAGCGCGGCCTTGCTCCGGGACAAGATGGGAGAAGTCGATTGCTCGGATTTGCTGCGTGAATTCCTGATCGAAATATGCGGCGGCATTCCGTTTTATTTGGATGTCGTGGGAGAACAACTGGCGCAATATTGCCGCGCGCAGCCGGCAAAAACGGTATCCGAGGCGTTGGTTTTGTGCGCGTGCGGCGATGTGTTATTTAAAGAGCACGGGATCTTGAATCAATATTTTACGACGCGCTATGCCGGGCTGAACGAAAACAGCATTACCGAATTGCTGCGCAGCGTGTTGACGGCGGTTGCCGACGGCCGCCATACCGCGGCGCAGATCGCCAAAAGGCTGGGGAGAAAATCGGCGGATGTCTCCCGCTGCCTGAATTATCTGGCCGCGGCCGATATGGTCAGTAAGCGCGGCGTGTATTTTTTTATCAATGACCGGCTGTTCGCCTACTGGCTTAAATTTGTATTGCGCAACCGCCAAAATTCTTTTAATATAGAAATTTACAGCGAGAGCGGCGGTTCCGCGGAAGCAGCGTTGGGAGCGTATCTGCAATTTTTTGCCCGCGAGACCGCCGCCGGGTGCGCGCAGCGGCTGCAGTCCCTCTTTTCGGCGTTTGATAACGCGATTATCGAGCTGGACAATAAACGGTTCCTGTTGCCGCATTTTGAATCCGTGTCGTTGAAAGAGGCCGCGTGGGGACACGTGCTCTGCGGTGCCGCGCCGGGAAAATCCTGGAGTTGTTTTGTCTGCCCGGCATTGCTTGACGAGGCGCATGCCGGCGAAGCGATACTGCTGTTGGAAGGCAGCAGCGCGACGAAAAAAATCATCGCGGCGGCGTGGGGAATGGACGCGAACGCGCGGCTGAAAGCTTTGGAGGCGAAAGTGCTTATCTGGGATTTACCCGTCATAAATGAGTTGTGTGCGATTTTTGACCGGCCGTGTTTTGTCGTATGAAAATCGGAGTTATTTCCGACACGCATATACCGGTTTATTGTGATTGCCTGCCGGACGCCATCGTGGAACATTTCCGCGATGTGGATATGATTATTCACGCCGGCGATATCGTGGAGCCGGATGTGCTGCGTGCCCTGCAAAAAACCGGCATTCCGGTTGAGGCGGTGTGCGGCAATATGGATTGCGCGGATATTCAAAGCAAGCTCCCGGTAAAAAAAACGATCAAAGCCGGTAAATATACGATCGGGCTTATTCACGGATGGGGCAGTCCTCAAAGCTTAACCCCGGAAGTGCTGCGCAAAGAGTTCAAACATGTCGA
The DNA here is from genome assembly GCA_023819605.1 of Candidatus Omnitrophota bacterium. Taxonomy (GTDB): domain Bacteria; phylum Omnitrophota; class Gorgyraeia; order B26-G9; family B26-G9; genus JAMWCB01. Next base: position 3,162 of record JAMWCB010000081.1, on the reverse strand, counting down.
TGTTATCGTGTTTGGGCATACGCACCAGCCGATGAATCAGGAGATCGACGGCGTGTTGTATTTCAATCCGGGCAGCGCCACGGACGCAATTTTTGCCGAACGCCGGACGATCGGTATTCTTGATCTCGACGGCGGCAAAACAGGAACGATCATCACGCTCTAACCCGCCGGCCGGCGGACCGATCCGGGCGAGAACGACGGCAGTACTAAATAAGGATGCGCGCGTATGGATAAAATTTGGGCTCCCTGGCGGATTAAATATATTCAAGCCGCGCCGGATAAAGGATGCATATTCTGCCATAAGCCGAAAGCGAAAATGGATGCCCGGCATTTTATTCTTCGGCGGAAGAAATATGTGTATTCGATGTTGAATATTTATCCTTACAATAACGGGCATGTCCTGGTCGCGCCGTTTCGCCATATCGATTCGCTGGACAGGCTTTCCGCGCCGGAACGAACGGAATTGATGGATTTGACGATTGAAATCATCGATTTGCTGACGAAAAAAATTAAACCGCACGGTTTTAATGTCGGATGTAATATCGGCAGGGCTGCCGGCGCCGGCATCGACAAGCACATCCACCAGCACATTGTTCCGCGCTGGAACGGCGACACGAATTTTATGCCGGTGTTGACGGATGTTAAAATTATTTCACAGTCATTGGAGGAGCTGTATAAAGTTCTTAGCGTATGAACGAGCGTATTCTGATTATCGATTTCGGTTCACAGTATACCCAGTTGATCGCGCGCCGGGTGCGGGAATGCCGTGTGTATTGCGAAATTTTTCCGCCTGCGGTCGATGTCGAGCGCATCCGCGAATTCGATCCCCGCGGAATTATTTTTTCCGGCGGGCCGTCGAGTTTGACGCAGCGCAATGCGCCGCGCTGCGCCGGGGGCGTCTTTGAGCTGGGCATTCCAATCCTCGGAATCTGCTACGGCATGCAATTGACCGCGGATCATTTCGGTGCGGAAATCGGCAAAGCGGCGCGGCGCGAATATGGCCGTGCGGAACTGCGCATCGATGACGGCGCGGATTTATTTTCCGGCATCGGCGACCGCACGCTTGTCTGGATGAGCCATGAAGATAAAGTATTGTCGTTGCCGGCGGGTTTTTCGCGCCTGGCACATACCGACAACGCGGCGATTGCCGCGTTTGCCCATCGGCAGAAAAAGATTTTCGGAGTGCAGTTCCATCCCGAAGTTATTCATACCGACGCGGGAGTTCAGCTTATCCGCAATTTTCTTATGGCGGTGTGCGGTTGCCGCGGCGCGTGGTCGATGCGTTCGTTCAGTGAAAGCGCGATCCAGGATATTAATGCCCAGGTCGGCGAGGCCGCGGTGGTTTGCGGTTTAAGCGGCGGCGTTGATTCTTCGGTATGCGCGGTATTGCTGCACCGGGCATTGGGCAGGCGCCTGCACTGTATTTTTGTGAATAACGGCTTATTGCGTGCCGGCGAGGCGGAACAGGTGCAGCAGACATTTCGCCGGCACTATCAGATGAATTTCCATTACGTCGACGCGGAAGAAATTTTTTTGCAGCGGTTACGCGCTGTTTGCGACCCGGAAAAAAAACGGAAAATTATCGGCCGGTTGTTCGTGCGGATTTTTGAAGAGGAAGCGAAAAAAATACCCGGGATCCGTTGGCTGGCCCAGGGGACGTTGTATCCGGACGTGATTGAGAGCCGCTCCGTGTTCGGCGGGCCGACCGCCCGGATAAAAAGCCACCATAATGTCGGCGGTTTGCCCAAACGGATGAAGTTACAGTTGCTGGAACCCCTGCGGTATCTGTTTAAGGATGAAGTGCGCGCCCTGGGATTGGAGCTGGGAGTGCCGGAAGAATTGATTTACCGTCACCCGTTTCCCGGCCCGGGATTGGCGGTGCGCGTCATCGGATCGTTGACCAAGCAGCGCCTGGACATCCTGCGGCAGGCTGATCTGCGGTTCATTGAAGAAATAAAAAATGCCGGGCTCTACCGCGACATCTGGCAGGCTTTCGCCGTGCTCTTGCCGGTGAAGAGCGTCGGGGTGATGGGCGATGAGCGCACTTATGAAAACGTTGTGGCGCTGCGCGCGGTGACCAGTGTCGACGGGATGACCGCGGACTGGGCGCATATTCCGCCGGATGTCTTGGCGCGCGTTTCCAACCGGATTATTAATGAGGTCAAGGGAGTCAACCGCGTCGTCTACGATATCAGCAGTAAGCCGCCGGCGACTATTGAATGGGAATAGAATGGCCCGAAGCGATTTTGTCCACCTCCATGTGCACAGCCAGTACAGCTTGCTCGATGGCGCCTGTCAATTGCCCCAGCTGGTCGAACGTGCCGTTCAGATGGAGATGCCGGCGGTTTGCCTGACGGATCACGGGAATATCTTCGGCGCGATCGAGTTTTATCTGCTTGCCCGGCAGAAAGGCATTAAGCCGATCATCGGTTGTGAAACGTATGTTTCCGCGACCAGCCGCTTTACCCGCGGCGACCCGCACCAGAAAAGTCTGTTCTACCATCTGACCCTGTTGATTAAAAATGAACAGGGGTATCGCAACCTGCTCCGGCTTATTTCGATCGCCAACAGCGAAGGGTTTTATTACAAACCGCGCATTGACGGAGAAGTGCTGGCCCGCCATGCGGCGGGGTTGGTGGGTTTGAGCGGTTGCCTGAAGGGTGAAATCGCCGCGCTCTTGCTGGCCGGCCGGAGCGAACAGGCGACGCAGCGCGCGCGGGAACTGGCGTCGCTGTTCGAGCCGGAGAGTTTTTTTCTGGAAGTCATGGACCATGGGTTGCCGGAGCAGAAAAAAGTCAACCCGCTGCTGCGCCGCCTGAGCGAGGAAACCGGTATCCCGCTGGTCGCCACCAACGACGTTCATTATTTAAAAAAAGAGATGGCGCGCGCGCATGAAATTTTGCTCTGCCTGCAGACGCAGACGACACTGGCGGATCCGAATCATATGCGCATGAGCGCCCCGGAATTTTATTTTAAATCGCCGGAAGAAATGCGCGCGCTGTTTGCCGATATGCCGGAGGCGCTGCACAATACCCTGCGCGTCGCGGAAATGTGTACTTTGGAATTAAACTTGCATAAAACCCACCTGCCGACGTTCAAAGTTCCGGCGGGAATTACCGATATCGAATTTTTGCGCCGGGAATGCGCAGAGCGTCTGCGCGC
>JAMWCB010000080.1 GCA_023819605.1 Candidatus Omnitrophota bacterium | reverse complement strand
CCGCGGGAACCGGTCCTGGAATTTTTTGTACAAATACTGGCCCGCAGCCTTACTGCCGCGCTGCTGCCGCAGCGCGAGAAAAAAATCCTCGCGCGCCGCTGCCGGAAGTTGAACCGCTTGAAAAAAAATATCGCCCAGCAAAAAATTCGCAAAAGCGGCATCGTCGGCCGGATCAGCTAAAAAACGAATCAGCTCAAGCATTTCACGCACCAACGGGTGGTTGCGAATATTCGCGGTACGTTCCGACTCCACCGGCCAACCTTGCACCGAAAGCCAGGCCGTGGCGGTTTCCACCTGATCGTTGGTGCGGCAGAGCACGGCGATATCCGCCGGGCAATAGCGCACGAGTAGCCGGCGGATACACTGCACCACCGCGTCGCGCACCACGATTTCTTTATCGTCCGGATCGCTGAATAGAAGCGGCTCGACCACCACGCTGCCGGCCGGCGAACCATCCCGCGGAATCTGGCGTGATTGCGCAAATACCCCGCAGATCTCGCGCTGCTGGTCTTCCGTCAAGCAGCGCGGTGAAGACACCTCTTCCGGCTGCAGATGCCGGAGAAATTGCCGCAGATGATCGGCGGAGAAAGCGGCAGTGACAAACCCAACAATTTCCGGCGCCGAGCGGTAATTCACCTCCAAGTGATCGCCGAAAATTCCAAACGCCGCTAAGCGAGGTTGGATCGTATCAAACAAACGCACCTCGCCGCCGCGGAACCGATAGATCGCCTGTTTTCGATCACCGACGTAAAAAAAACTTCCCCCCGCCGCCAAGGCATCCTCAATAAACGGAAAAAAATTTTCCCACTGCAGCCGGCTGGTATCTTGAAATTCGTCAATGAGAAAATGCCGATACCGCACGGCGAAACGATAATATAATTCCGGCAAAACATCGCCGGCTGCCGCCCGGCGCAGGACATCGTGCGCGATTTGGTTCAACTGGCTGAGCAACTGCACATCTTCCTGGCGCAGATGTTCCCCTAACCGCTGCTCGAGCATAAAAAAAATATCCAGGTAGGTATTAAACAACGACAATGCCTCCAATTCCGCGATCTGCACCAACGTTTGCCGGATTTGCGCCCAGAGCGCGGCAAGCGGCGGCGGACAAACCGTTCCCTTATTCATCGGCACGGCCTCTTTATCAAAGGCTTTACTGGCAAGGTCATCAAGATTAAAATAGTCCGGATGTTTCGCGAGAAAATCCTCCAGGCCATTGCAAAACACCTTCTGCACGCCGTTGCGCGGCTGGTTCAGAAAGCGTGCAACGAGCGTCAAGAAAGATTTTTTCAGAACAGTCGTCCGCTCCGTCGGTACCGAAAAGCCGGCAAACCGTTTACCGAACATATGCCGTTGCCGGAATAAGGCCGCTTGCGCACTAAGTATATCTTTTTTTACAAACCAAACGGTTTTATTCTCCAGATACAAGTATTGCCGGAGAAAAGCCTCGAAACGTGTTTTAACCGCCGGCTGGGCTGCCGCAGCGGATATCGTCTCATCAAGCACCCGTGCAATATACGGCAACTCGTCGGAGACGATGCGGGCGTTGCCCGTCAGGCCCAATTCATAGGCGCACGCGGCTACGAGCATACTGATAAAACTATCCATCGTCTGCACCTGAAAAACCGTATATCTTTTCAGAATCACGTCTAAATACATGCCCGCCTTACTGCGGGCGGACGGCTCGCTGACACCCGCTTCAACGGTAAACGCCCGTTGCTCTGCCGGTGAACGGAAACAGCCCAACGCGATAATTTTCAGCAGCTCGATAATTCGTTCTTTCATCTCTCGCGCCGCTTTATTCGTAAAGGTAATCGCCAACATCGACGCAAGGACGCTTTCCGCATCCCCCGACGACGGCGCGTGCAAGAGCAGACGGATATACTGACGCGCCAAAGCATAGGTTTTGCCGGATCCGGCGGATGCTTCGACGACAAATACTCCGGAAGGAGGCGGTGTATGTTTATCCATAACAGTTTCGGCTCCTGCTCGGTTAGACGGCCGGGGAACCGGCAGCGGCACTAAGCAGAATTTTCCGCCGGAACCTCGAAGCCTTTCCAATCATATTCATAATGTTTCGGCCGGCGCGGGGTAAACAGTAACTGGATATCGCCCAAAGCCAAATACAGGCTGGGGGTGACGAAAAGGGTGAATATCGTCGATACGCTCATACCGCCGAGCACCGTTATCGCCAGCGGCGCCCACAACCCCGCGCCCTCGGAACGGTCAAGGGCCATGGGAATCAATCCCACAACCGTCGTCAGGGAGGTCATCATAATCGGCCGCAGCCGATCCAGTCCGGAAAGCATCACCGCTTTATAACGGTTGATCTTCTTTTCCCGCCGGAAAAAATTGATCCGGTCGACGAGAATAATCGCGTTGTTGACGACAATGCCGGCAAGCATGACAATCCCGATGACCACCGAAACGCTTTTCGGCTTGCCGAACAACCAAAGCCCCGCGGTCACGCCGATCATCGCCAACGGCACCGATGAAAGAATGACGAACGGCTGGATATACGATTCAAACAGCGAGGCAAGCACCATATACACCAAGGTCAGCGTGAGAACCGTTACCATGGTCAATTCTTTTTTCCCCCGGGTGAGCTTTTCATAATCGCCGCCAAATTTATAATAATAATTTTTAGGCAGCTTCATCTCCCGCAGCGCTTTTTTGATCATGAGCACCGTCTGCTCCAAATCAAATTTGGTCATCGTCGCGCTGACTTCAATCATCCGCTGTTTATTTTTCCGCCAAATTTCCGTTGGCCCTTCGCCGGGTTTGAAATTAATCACCTGCTCGAAATACACCCGGTCCCCCTCGGTCGTCAATAAGGTCAACTTATGCACGTCGTCAAAATTTTTACGGTTTTCCCGCCGCAGCCGGACGATGGTTTCCACTTCCTTGGCTTCGGAATTATAGCGGGTCGCCACCAGGCCGCGCATTTTTGCGTGCACGGTTTCAGAAATATCGTTGACGGACAGCCCCCATTTAATCGCTTTGGCTTTATCCACCTCGGCGAGCAATTCCGGGCGTTTTTCCTTCATCCGGATTTTGACATCGACCAGACCGGCTAATTCATTGAGCACTTTCGAAATATTCACGGCAATTTCGCGCAAGGTAAAATAATCATAGCCGTAAATTTCAATAAAAACCTCTTTGGCGGACGTGCTCTGCTGCTCTTCGAAATAAATAAACGCGTTGGGAATATCCTTGACTTGCCGGCGCAAATACTCGATAACTTCTTTATTCGAACGCTCCCGCTGCGAAAGCGGAATCAACCGAACGTAGATGCGGCTCGACCAGGGTTTGATCCGGCTGGAAACCGTTTTGATTTCCGGAACTTTATTCAAAATATCTTCGATTTGTTTGACCACCTCGTCGGAAACATCGAGCTTGGCGCCCGTCGGCAATTCGATAAAAATAGTAAACTCATTTTCTTCGGTCCGCCCCATATATTCCATGCCGATCCGCTGCAGAAAAATATACATGGACAAGCCGAAGACAAGAAAAATCGTCAACAGGACGACGCCGCGGAAACGCACGGTACGGCCGAGCATGCCGCGGTAAAAAATCTGTGTTTTGCGCAAAAACTGCCCGGCCGAATTTTCCCGGCGCACGGCATTATTTTTTTTCCGCGGCTGCGCCGCTTCCGGAGCCTTGTCCGCAATCCATTTTTTAAAATCGCGGCTTTCGTCCAGCGCATCCTCCTCCGCGTCGGAGAGCACACGAAACTTGCCGCCTAACCAAGAAGCCAACAACGGCACCAGTGAAACCGCAACCAACAAGCTGCAAATCAACGAATAAATAATCGTCATCGCCAGCCCTTCATACATCAGGCGAATTTCTTTATTCAAAAAAATAAACGGCACGAAGACAATGACCGTGGTAATCGTTGAGGCAAAAATCGACAGCCACATCTCCTCCGATCCCCGGATCGCGGCCTCCCGCACCGGAATCCCCGCGTCCCGTTTTTTGGTAAAGTTATCCAGCACGACGATGGAATTATCGACGAGCATGCCGCTGCCCAAGGCCAATCCGCTCAACGTCATGACGTTAAGCGTCAATTTTTGAAAATACATCAACACAAAGGTGCCGATCATCGCGATCGGAATCGCGATACCGATGGCCAGCGTCGTGCCGGCATCGCGTAAAAAAATCCACAACACGAAAATCGCCAAAAACGCGCCGAAGAGCAGCGAACTGCGCACATCGTTGATCGATTTACGGATAAAATCGCCCTGGTTATATACCGGCGTCAGGCGGATCCCCTGCTCGGCCAAATGTTCGGTTTTCGAAAATTCTTCAATCGTCCGGAGCAATTCATCGGTCATCGTTAACGTATTGGCGTTGGTTTCTTTTTGAATGTAAATCGATACCGTCGGCGCAAAATTAGTACGGGCATAACTGGTCGCTTCCAAATATGAATCTTTGACAAGCGCGATATCTTTCAATCGGATAATCGTGCCGCCGCGCGTGGAGGCAATGCCGATTCCTTGGATATCGTCAACGGTTTTGTACTCGCCGATGACGCGCACCAAAAACTGCGTGTCGCCCTGTTCATACTCGCCGGCCAGAAGATTTAAATTATTCGCCCCGATGACATTAATAACTTTTTGAATCGGCAAGCCGTAACTATCCAGCTTATCCTGATCGATTTCCACCAAAATTTTTCGTTCGCGCCGTCCGCCGATTTCCACATCGGCTACACCGGCGACGCGCTCCAAGCGGGACTTTAAATTTTCGTCGACAATTTTACCGAGCATTTCCGGCGTGTACCGTTTGCCGCCGGTCATGGCCAAAATCATCACCGGCACATCCGCGTACTGGTATTTGGCGATGACCGGTTTTTCGATTTCCTTGGGCAATTTACTCTTAACCCGAGAAAACTTTTCCCGCACCTCCAACGCGGCAAAATCCATGTTCGTTCCCGGTTCGAATTTAATGACGATCGTCGCCTTCGCTTCTTCGGAAGAAGATTCGATACTTTTGATATGGCTGACCGAAGAAACCGCTTCTTCGATATGACGGGTAATCCGTTCTTCGATTTCCACGGGAGGGATGCCGCCGCGGACATTAATAAAAATAGTGACATTACCGAAACTGGTATTCGGCATGAGCTCAACCGGCAGTTTGGAAAACGCCACCTGCCCGAGAATAATCACACCGACAAAAAACATCAATATCGTTATCGGCCGTTCAATCGAAAAACGCGGTACGCTCATACATCGTCGGTTTCAGAAGCAAGATAAAAAAACTTCTGAGCCCCCTCGCCTTTGGTTTTCAAAATTTTTCTCTGGACGAGAATTTCCAGCTCTCGCTCCGCGACCGGCAGCGGCACTTTGAACTTCACCACATATTCCAAACGGCTGATTTTCTGATGTATTTTCAAATAAGACAAAACGTCCAGCTGCCGTTTATTGAACAAAATATCCGACGGCGGCGATGACGCGGACGCTGACGCCGTGTCGGCCGCCGGCGCTTCCCGTGCCGGAGCAGCCGGCGCGGGAGCTTTTTTTACGCCCGGCACAGCCAGTTCTTCGATGGTCAAAGATTTCGCTTCCATTAAATTTTTTAATTCCACCTTATTCAGCGGTTTAAACAACGCGGCGATTTTTTCCCGAATCGTTTCCATAATAATGTATAACGACGGAATCACCAATAACGTCAGAACCATGGCCGACATCAATCCGCCCATAACCGTTCTGGCCATCGGCGCGCGCAATTCCGCGCCTTCGCCCAAAGCAAACGCCAGCGGCGCCAGCCCGACAATGGTCGTCAACGCCGTCATTAAAATCGGACGAAAACGCACGCGCGCGGCCTGGATTGCCGCATCGACGATACTCAGGCCCTGCTTACGGGCCAAATTGATAAAATCGATCAGCAATATCCCGTTATTGACGACGATACCGCCGAGCATGATAAACCCTAACCCGACGATCACGCTCAGCGGGGTCTGCGTGATATACAACGCCGCGCACACCCCGATAATCGAAAGCGGCACGGTGCACATAATAATAAACGGCTGCAGTAACGATTCAAACTCCGCGGCCATGATCATATACACCAAAACCAGCGCCAGGATCAGCGCGAAACGCAGGCTCTCGAACGAATCCTTCATTTCCTTATTTTCACCGCCGATTTCCACCGCATAATTTTGCGGCAATTGCCCGCGGATGCCGGCTAAGATTTCCTCCGTCTCGGCGACAACATCATTTAAACTGCGCTTATAAATATTCGCGGTAACCATAATCACCCGCTGTTTATGTTCCCGCTTGATTTCGGTCGGCCCGAGCCCCTGGCGCAGATACGCGACCTGTTCCAGAAAAAGCGTCAGGCCGGTCGGCGAAAAAATAAACAATTTCCCGATCCGGTTGAAATCACGGCGGTCTTCCTCGCGCAAACGTACACGCACGTCGATTTCCCGCCCTTCCTCTTTAAACTTAGTGGCCACATACCCTTTGATCGCGGCCTGCGCGGTAGCCGAAATCTGATTGACCGTCAATTGATACAAAGAAGCGCGGTCTTTGCGCACTTCAATTTTTACTTCCGGACTGGACGGCGCCAGGGTATCTTTGACGCCATAGACGCCCTGAATTTTCGAAATTCGCTTCGCAACCTCCTTGGCGGCCGGAATCAAAATCGATTCCATATCATATCCCCGCAGCACGACCACCAGCGGCGCGCTGCCGGCAAACGCCGATTTCAATACACTTTCCTGCAACTGGTATTCCAATTCCGCTTTTTGCAGATTAACCTCCTTCAGGCGGTCTTTGATCTGCTGGACCAATTCCGACGTGGCGATTGATTCCGGCCGTTCCGGCTCGCGCGGTTTAAAAAAATCCCGCAGGCCTCTCGCCGGTTTCGGTTTTAAATTCACTATGATATTTGCCTGATTCTGGCCGAGCACTTCCACCGCGCCGGCCAGCTGCTCGTCTTTATTGGAACCGATATTTATCGTCGCATCCTTTACGGCGGAAAAAGAAAAAATCATCTCTTCAATGCGCCGCACTACGGCATCGGTCGCGGTCAATGTCGTTCCCGCCGGCATGTTCAGCTTAATCGTAAACTGCCGCTGGTCCATTTTCGGCAAAAACTCCCGATCCATCTTCGTCATAACGCTTACGCTGAACGCCGCGGCGAGCATAACCCCGGCGACGATACCGACGGCCGCCGCGTACACGACGGCGGGATTGGCCGAGCGACGTTTTTGCTTTTCCAGCAATGCCGCGATTTTCTGTTCGTCGGGCACTGCCGTTTCCGCTTTTTTCTGCTTGGCGTTAACCCGCGCCATGAACAACGGCGTCAGGCACATGGCGATCAAAACCGAGGCCAGCTGCGCGAACGTGACGGTTAACGCCAACTGTTTAAACAGCTGGCCGGCCAACCCGACGACAAAAACCAGCGGAAAAAAGACGGCAACCGAGGTGAGCGTGGAACCGAGAATCGCGCTGAACACCTCTTCCGACGCCTCAACCGCCGCCTGCCGGGGATTTGAACCGCGCGCGCGATGCTGAAACATATTCTCGATAATCACGATGCCGTTATCCACTAAGTTTCCCACGGCCAAAGCCAGCCCGCCCAAAGACATCATATTCAGCGAAAGCTTGCCGAAATACATCAAAATCAAACAGAGCAACAAGGAAATCGGGATACTGAACGTCACCACCGTCGCGCTGACCGCACTGCGCAAAAACAACAGTAAAATAATGAACGCCAGGGCGCCGCCCTGCACGGCGTTATCCCGCAAATCGGCGATCGACTGCTCGATAAAAGCCGCCTGCTCATAGACCACCTTTATTTTCAATTCCGGCGGCAGGGTTTCCGATAGCGTTTTTAAGCGCTCATAGATCTGTTTGCTCACGGCAATGATATTCGCGTCCGCCTGGCGCTGAATCAACAGAGAAATATTATCTTCGCCGTTATAGCGGGAAATACTGTTCCGGTCTTTCAACGTATCTTTCACCGTGCCTAAATCCCGCAGGTAAATAATCCGTTTTTTCCGTTCCAATTCCTGCTCGGAAAGTTCCGGGCGCTGCTGTTCTTCTTCGCGTTTTTCCGTAATCAACAGCGGCACGTCATGCATCTCCGGAACGGTTTTAAATTCGCCGATGGTGCGGACCAGGTACTCGTAAAAACTCGTTTCAATCGTGCCGGCCGGATAATTGATATTTTCCTGCTTCAACAGTTCAATAATATCCAGCAAGGAAACACTGAACGCCCGCAGGCGCGGCTGGCTGGGCTCGAGGAGGATCTCCCGTTCCCGGCCGCCGGTCAGCATAACCTGAGCCACGCCGTCGATTTTCTCAATTTCGTCCTTAATGATCCGGCGGCAGATTTCGCGCAATTCCGCGGCAGGAATCATCGCCGGATCGGCGGAAACACTGAGAATCATAATCGGCGTATCGAACGGGTTAAATTTCATCACGATCGGATCTTCGGCGTCGCGCGGCAGTTTTTCTTTGACCAGGTCGACTTTTTCGCGCACATTCAGCGCGGCGAAATCGATATTGATGTTCCAATCGAATTCACAAATGACAATGCTGGTGCCTTCGCGCGAGGTGGAACTGACTTTGCGGATGCCGCTGGCGGCGCTGACCGATTCTTCAATCGCACGGGTAATCAAGGCTTCGATTTCTTCCGGCGCGGCATTCTCATAGGTGGTGACAATGGTTATCTGCGGATACGCAATCGGCGGAAACAATTCCTGGGAAAGGCGGGTCCAGGAAATCGCACCGAGAATAACGATCCCCAGGGCAAACATTAAAACAGTAATCGGCTTGCGCACCGAAAATGCCGGCAACGACATGGTTAGACTGAAGCTCCTTCCTCACCTTACATTTCGCGGATCTGAATTTCCGTAACCTGCACCGGCGTGCCGGCCGTCAATCCCTCGACGTTGGTAATCGCCACCAGGTCGCCTTCCTGCAGGCCGCGCTTGATTTCGATATAGTCGGTCGATTCATACCCCAATTCGACGATACGTTCCACCGCGGTATTCGTCTGCTGATCGACCACGTACACCAGCGCGCTCTCCTCCATTTTCCTGATCGCTACCCGCGGGATGCTCATCACGCCAGGCTTTTCAAAAAGAATAATTTCCGCACGCGCAAACATGCCGGGCATGAGCATGCGCCGGGCGTTGTCGATTTTTATCTCCACGGGCAAAGTGCGCGTTTTTTCCGACAGCGACTGATAAATATTATCGATGATTCCGTCAAAAGGCAAATCCGCATACGCATCGACGTATACCCGCGCCAATTGCCCAATTTTGACTTTCGTCACATCGCGTTCGACGATACCGGTTTCGGCAAATACCGTGTCGATTTCCATAACTTCAAACGCTTTCTGCACATAGGATGAGACGAATTCTCCCTCTTCCACGTTGCGTTCATTTAAAATACAGTCGGCGGGAGCGCGCAGCTCGGTTTTCTGCAATTCCACCTGCGCCGATTCCAGCTCCACCTGCGCGGCTTCGGCCAGATGTTTGGCATTGGCGGTCTCCGCCTCGACTTCGGACAATTTTAATTTATTGATCGCGCCGGCGTCAAAGAGATTGCGGAACATTTCCAGCTTCTTTTCCGCCTGCGCGGCCTGAACCATGGCCGATTTCAGTTTTGCCCGGTTATAATCGACTTTGAGCATGTTTTCCTTCGGACGCAAACGGGCCAGCATATCACTTTTTTTAATCAAATCCCCTTCCCGAAATTTAATCGTCTCAATGACGCCGGGAATCTCAAAATTCAACTTCCGGTGCACATACCCTTTAATCGATCCCATCGACGGCAGAACGTCCTCAAACGTCGCGCGGGCGACTTTATACACCTTAATCGCCAAACCGCGCTTAACGAACTGCGGCGTATCCGCACCCGCCTCGCCCGCGGCTTCCGGTGTTTTTTCCCGTGTGCGGGACAGCTCCATTTCCGCGCCGCCTTCGCGCTGCTCTGCTTCCCCCGTCTGGCCGCCGATTTTTATCCGTTCGATATAGTCCCGCCAACCGCCTTTGTTCATCCCCCACCAGACAATGCCGATCACAATAACTAAAACGGCAATCACCACAAATATCGATTTTCGCATCCGCGCGCCCTCCCTGCCCAAGCAACCGTTATACGGGCTAATTAAAATAATTGCTGATGCCGACCGCCCGGTTCAGGCTCACCACGGCGATATTCATCCCGGCCAGAGCCTGCTGCAAATTATTATTCGCCTGCACCAACTGCAATTCCGCATCCATTTCTTCCACCGCGCCGGCCTCCGCCATCTGGCGCTTGATTTTAATAATTTCCAGTTGTTTACGGCGGTAGCCGATCTCGTTTATCGCCAAAGAAAGCTGTGCGGAAAATTTTTTAAACGCATAATAGGATTCCTCGATTTCCTGCCGTATTTTATTGCGCATTTCATCCAAATCTTTTTCGGCCTGCTGCTTGGTGATATACGCTTCTTTCGCTTTAGTAAAATGCGCTAAATTATCCCAAAAAGACATCTTCGCACCAAGTTCGTCGGCCTGGGCTTTGGTATCGGTTTTCGTCACATAGTACGGGCTGACCCGGTCATGCTTATAACTGCTCTCCACGGTATTGCCGCCGAAAAACCAGCGCACTTTTCCCATCACCGACCATTCCTGCCCGAGATTTAAATCCCGCTGTTGAAACGCTTCGCCGCTCTGCCCCCACGAACCGACCACCGAAACATTCGGCATGCGTTCGCTGCGGATAATATCCTCGCCGAAATCGGCCTGCTCAATCGTTTTTTCGATAATCCGGATCTCCGCGCGGCTGCGCAATGCCAGGTCTAAACACGTTTCCAAATCCGCATCAAACCGGCGGCGGCTGAAACGGTAATCTAACTGAGCCACATCCAAATCTTCGATAAACATTTCTTTTTCCAACCGCAGTTTCGCCTGGGCAAATTCCTGTTCCGCGGAAGCGACCTGAAAAATCGCCTGGTTATACACCGATTGCGCATTCAACAACTCCGCAATTGTCGCCGAACCGATCTTCGTTTCCTGTTCTACCTGGGTCAGCAAATCTTTTTCTGTCTTCCGCAACCGCTTCATCTGATCCACCACATTACGGGCCAACACCAATTCATAATACGCCTTGCTGATATTAAAAATAAATTCCTGTTTAATTTTATCTAAATTTCCCTGGGCGATAATTTGGCCGAGCTGTTCCTTCCGCAACGTTGCGGTGAGTTTGCCGCCGGTAAACAATTGCTGTTCGCTCTGCAGGCCGTAGGAACGCCCACGGTACGGTTCGGTCACCGTCTCTCCCTTCGTTTCCTTCCATTCCAGAAGCAATGCCGGATAAAAAGACCGGCGGGCTTCCCTGACCCGCAGCATCGCCAATTTTTCCTGTTCTTGGGCGATTACCAACGGCCGGTACTGCTCGACGGCTTTTAAAATACAATCCTCCAGGCTTTTGACTTCGGTCAAGACCACGCGCCGCCGCACGGCCGGTTTTATTTCCGCCGGCAACGACGCCGGCGACAGCGTTTTCTGCTCGCCGATTTCCTGTCGGACGACGGGGATTTTACT
>JAMWCB010000079.1 GCA_023819605.1 Candidatus Omnitrophota bacterium | reverse complement strand
CCGTGCGCGATATTCGCAAGCGGCACCCCGTTACCGGCCATCGCCGTCACGATCGCCGCTACGCTCTCACCGGCTGCCAAATGCTCCTGCACATACGCTACTGCCTGAGCGCGCGTTATAAAATTTGATGCCTTCGGGTTATTTCCGGCCGATGCATCGATTTCCACATTACTACCATTAATTAACATACCCTCAATTAACATACCCTCTGAAGTAGCCGGATCATTTGGCGTTGGCGTTGATCCGCCCGGGGTCCCCGTAAGCTCCGGCATCGGGTACGCAACGGCATCCTCAAAATCCGGCATAGAATCCGAATGTTTGGCCGGACTACTAACCACAGCCCCATTATTCGCCTCATCAGCACCTGGCCGGGATTGACCACCGTTAACAGCTCTACCTGCAGATGGGCTCGATTCATCAGAAGCTTTCACTGTGCGAATTGCTGCATTGACTTGTGCCGTCGTATAATTATTCGGATCGTCTTTCAATAACGCCCGGATCTCCGATGTTGATTTACCGGCTTCCGCCAATCCTTGCACCGTCGAATACAAAGTTTCTAATTTTTGCTGTTTTGCGGATGCTGCCTCGGCGCGAGCGGCAGCGCGCTCCTCCCGCCGCTCGACAGTCCCGACACGCTGCCCGTTAGCGGCAGTTGTGCCGCTGCGCAACTGGCGGTCGCGCTGCATGCGATCAAAAGTCTGCCCATTGGCCGTTCCCAACATTGATACGATCAACGCCACACATCCCAAACCCGCTACCGACCGATTGATACGCATAACCCCTCCTACGTTAAATATAATGACGTTTATCCTAAATAAAACGCCGAATTGTTGCTCAACAATTCGGCGATAATTCTATCCCGTATATACTATCCGCGCCGGCGGCGCACACGCATCCTGATCACTATATATCATATTATTATAAAAGTTTAAAAGAACAGGTATATTCAAAACAATAACACTTCGCTCAGGTATTTCTATACTTTCTCCAGAATCTCCGCATACTTTCGAAATCAACAAATTACCGAAGCCACAACAACCTCGATTACCACCGCCTGCCCGGTTGATTTCCAAGCGCTCACCATCAATCGGCAAATCTACACACTGCTCGCCCGCACCAAAAAAATGAACTGCCTGTGCAGTACTCCCAACCGGCTCGGCCATCGCCCCCATGCCGTCAAATTGCATCAGACCGACCGCTTGAAGCAAAACCACCGCCACGACGACGAGCGATATTTTCACTATTTTCTTAATCATACTTTTGCCGCACATCTTTACTTTTTTTAAAAACACCAATGCACGAATTTTAAACGGATTTCCCGAATTATCGTTATAATTTTAATTTTCAAACCTTTATTAAAAAGGTATCATAATATCATGTTTTTTGCAAGATGCTCTCTATGAAAAATTTTCGTAGGATTTAAAAAAAATCGAAGATCGTAACATATTTATTTTCAATATAATAAAACTAAGAATTCTATTTTGCGTCCAAACGCTTTTTTAACGCTTCCAACCCATACGCTGCTTCCTGCGAAAATTCTTCCAACTTCGTCATCTCTTGTTCCGGATTGAAAAAAAGCCCCTGTTTACGCATATCTAAAATTTTCTTCACCGTTCGATGATACGCCTGATGCGCTTTTTCGGCAGTCCGCCATTCCTCGGATGTTCCATATGCCGACTTTCCCTCCCCCTGCAACCACTTGCCAAAAACACACTGCATGGCATCGGTCATTTCTTGTTCGGTAACCTGCGCCAATCCGGATAAAAAAGATTTTGTGCGCATTTTGCAATTACGCAAAAGCGTCTGCGCCATGATTAACTCAAGTGTCGACATTGCCGCGCTCTCCTTGTCGTCATGCTTCGCCGCTTGCGCCTGCCCTTCACGTGCAGCGGCGCTTTCGCAATCCCGTTTTTCTGAAAATTTCACCGTGTAATTAAACTCTCCCGGGCTAAAGCCCGGGGTATCTGAGCGGAATCCCGCAATTCCGCTTTCAACCCCGGCCTAAAGGCCGGGGTTTTCAAAGATGCGTGGATAAAACCGCGTACGGAATGATCCCGCATTACAATTCCTGCAACGTCACGGTTGTTGTATTTTTTTTGCCATCACGGAAAAATTCGATCGATATCCGCTCGCCGGCGCGGCGGCCTTCCAAAAATGAGATCAAATCATCATTTTCACGCACTCGCTTATTGCCCACGCCGGTGATAATATCGCCCATCAGAATTTTTCCCAAATAATTTTGCTGCGTGCCGCGCAATTTTGCTGCCGCTGCCGCGCCGCCTTGCGACACTTCCAGGATAACCGCCCCTTCCAAACCAAAACGCTTGCGCACGGTATCGGGTAAAAGGCTGATCCCCAGGCCCACTCGGACAATTCTCCCGAATTTAATCAATTGCGGCACAATCCGCGACACGGTATCCACCGGAATCGCAAAGCCGACGCCGGCGTAGGCGCCGGAGGGGCTAAAAATAGCCGTGGTCACGCCGATCAATTTCCCCTCAGAGTCCAGCAGCGGCCCGCCGGAATTGCCGGGGTTGATCGCCGCATCGGTTTGAATAACATCATGAATCTTGCGTCCGGTCAGGGATTGAATCGAGCGGCCAAGCGCGCTGATGACCCCGGTCGTCAGTGAATAATCCAAACCAAACGGATTGCCGATCGCAATGCTTTTCTGCCCGACCTTTAAATCGCCGGAGTTGCCGACGACCAACGGTTTCAGGCTGCCGGCCGGCGCATCGATTTTCAACACTGCCAAATCGTGATCCGGCGAAGCCCCGATAATTTTTGCCGCATACGACTGCTGATTGGCAAAAATTACCTCGATTTTACTGGCCTGATAGACCACATGGAAATTGGTAATAATGTGGCCATCCGCATCCCAGACAAAACCGGATCCGGCGCCCTGCGGAATTTCATAAATATCCAACGAAAAAAAATCACGCGCCAGGGCCGCATTCCGGATAAATACCACGGACGGCGATGTTTGTTCAAAAACCGCGATCGTCAACTGTTCTTCCGGACTCAACGCCCACGCGTCCGAAACGCGCAAACTGCCGGCCAGTACGACCAGGCACACGGCACACGCGGCAAGGCCGCTTTTCATCCGCTGTTTTATCATACCGTCTCCTCACATTTTACGCGTTATGGTTGCTGCGCAGCAACCAATTGCCTGCCGAAGCTTACCGCTTTCTGCTGCAGCTCTCTGTTTCCCTGGACGCCTTTCTGATATTCGACATACGGCACGACTAACTTTTCCCATCGGCACCCGCAAAAATCGGCAAACGCCTTCACCGTATCTTCCAAGGGCGCAAAGCCGGCGCCGCCGCCGGTCGCGACCAGCCCGAACGTCATATGCCGCAGACGATGAATAATCGTGCCGGTCGCCGCGTCATATTTAAAAAGAGAATACATCCGATCCCAGAATATTTTTAATTGCGCGCTTGGCCCGAAAAAATACAGCGGCGTGACAAAAACCAGGACATCATACTCGGGAATGGAAGCCAGCAGCGGCGCCGCGTCGTCGGCAATCACACAGACAAATTCTTTTGCCCGCTGGCAACCCATACACGCGGTGCATCCATTGCTTTTATACTGCAAACGCGCGGTATTAATCGCCTGGACTTTCGCCCCGGCAGCGACCGCTCCTTCACGTACCCATTCCGCGACAGCATTCGTACTACTCGGTTGGCGCGGGCTCCCGCATACCATCAGCACCCTCTTCATCACGTACTCCTTTCCCGTGTAAGACGTTATTATGATAGACTGTTTTTATAACAAATATCAACGATTATTTTGCCCCGGCACACGGCGCCGGCAGAACACCCTGCCGTCCGTCTATTCCGAAAGCGGCGTGACCGCGGCATTCCGCCGGAGGATTTGTTTCAGCGTCCGCGCGGATCAGATTGCCGCACGCGTCGTGCGGCAAGACCGGCAAGCATGCGCGAAAGCTCTTGTACAGTCAGGCTGTCCTATAGTACAATTTGTTTCCATGAAAAACTCCGCCTTTCCTTCTGCGGCGATGCCGGCGCCGGAACTGCTCGCTCCTGCCGGATCGTTCGATGCCGCCTGTGCCGCGTTTGACTATGGCGCCGACGCCGTATATTTTGGCCTTAAACAATTTTCCGCGCGCGCTTCCGCGGAAAACTTCACCCTTGCTGAACTTGACGCATTGACTGCCTATGCGCACGCGCTTGTGCCCCGCCGCTCAACGTATCTAACGCTGAATACGCTGATCCTGGAAGAAGAATTGGATACCGTCGTCGATATCCTCGCCGATATATCCGATAGCGGCATCGACGCGGTCATTGTGCAAGACCTCGGCATCGCCCGCGTGATCCGCACTGCGTTCCCGCATATCCGGCTGCACGCGAGCACGCAAATGGCCATCCACAACAGCGCCGGCGCCCGGACATTGAACGCGCTGGGATTTCAACGTGTCGTCTGTGCCCGGGAACTGGCCATATCCGAAATAACCGAAATTGCGGCGCTTTCCGGCATGGAAGTAGAGGTGTTCATCCATGGCGCTCTCTGCTATTCGTACAGCGGGCTCTGTCTCTATTCATCGCTGCTGCGCGGCAACAGCGGCAATCGCGGTAAATGCACCTATCCCTGCCGCGACCTCTTTTCCGCTGCGCCATCACCCGCCGGAGCGCCCGAACAAGCTTTCCTCTTTTCCATGAAAGACCTGGCCTTGCCGGATGAACTTACCGCTTTACGCCGGGCCGGCGTAAGAAGCTTCAAAATCGAAGGGCGCAAAAAATCACCGCTCTATGTAGCGGCGACCACCGCATTTTACCGCCGCCTCATCGATGGAAACCTCTCACCCGCGGAGCAGCGCCGGCTGGCCGCGGAAATCCGCACCACGTTTGCCCGCCCCTGGACATCGCTCTACCTGCATAATCGAAAAAATGAGGCAGTCACCGATACGGAAACGGTCGGGCATCGCGGCGTCCGTTTAGGCAGCATCGAAAAAATCCGCACCGATCGGCAGGGACGCACGCACATCTGTCTCACCGCGGATCGCGCCGTCGAACGGCATGACGGATTGTCCATAGAGCTTGGCCTTCCGGGAGAACCTTTTGGCTTCCCCCTCGGTGACTTTTTCCTGATTAAAAAAAATCACGCGCGACAAGCGGCGGTGCGCGCCCCGGCCGGCGCGTATATCGAAGTGAGGCTGCCGCCGCGCCATCCCCGGCTTTCCCAAGGAATGGCTATTTTTCACCTCTCTTCCCAGGCCGTCAAACGCGCCTATCCGTTTCTCCGGCCGCGGCCGCAGCTGTACCGGACACGCTACCCCCTCACCGTTCGAATTTCTGTCTCTCCGGCGCTCATCACGATCAGCGGCGCCGTCACGGCGCCTTATTCCGGCATATCCGCAACCGCCCAAGTATCGCATACCGGCACGTTTCTGCCGTGCCGGAAAAACTCGGAAAGCCGCGCGCTTGCCCAAACCGCGTTCGCAAAATTAGGCGAAACGGAATTTTATCTCAAAGAACTGTTTTGTGACAATAGCGCCGGATTATTTGTGCCGGTTTCACTCTGGAATACGCTGCGCCGCGATATCTGCGAACAACTGAACGCCGAACTCGCCGATGCGCGGCGGCGCCGCCGCGCACAACTGCAGGCCGCGATACGCGCTCCGGCTGCGGCAACGCTCGATGCGGAAGTGCCTGCCGCGTGGTCGATTAAAACCGACCGGCCGGCAACGTTGAGTAACTTCACCGCACAAGATTATGCCGATATCGACGAAGTTATTTTTGAATTAAGCGGCAGCGATGCGGGCCCGCCTGATCACAACACAATCATTTCGTTGGCGCGGCGCATCGGCGCTGCCCGCGTCCGTTTGGCATTGCCGGTCATTACCCGCGCCGCTGAAACCGCGCAATTAAAAAAAGCTATCCTTTTTTTTGCCGGCGAGGGCTTCACACGCTGGCAAGCGAGCAATCTCTCCGCCTGGACATATCTCACCGACGCGCTTTCGCCGGACATCCTTGATCTTACCGCCGATTGGCCGCTCTACACCCTTAACCATACGGCTGCCGAACAACTCTTCGCGCTCGGAGTGCGCCGCTTCACTTGTTCTCCGGAAGATGGATTACGGAACATACGCGCCGTAACCCGCCGGTTTCCCCGGCAGGCGGTATCGGTTGTTTATCAAGATACGCCGTTATTTATTTCAGAAACCGCCGCAACAACGTTGCGGCAGGGTCGCGGCAACGCGCGCGGCGGTTATCCGGATATCCCGCTCACCTCGTCGCAGCCGGAAAATATTTTACGTATCCGGCGGGGCAGCCGGACAATCGTCATTAACAGCCGTCCATTCTACAGCGACCCGCAGCAATTGGCCGCCGCCGGCTGCCGGAATTTCCGAGTTGATTTCATTAACCGCACCTATACTGCGGCGGAGGCCGTAACCATATGGCGGACTATCCGCAGCGGAATTTGCCCCGCACATGCCGAGCGTCGGCGCCTGACGCCGCTGCGATAGCCCCGCTCAAAAAGAATGGCCCAGGATAAAATAGAAGCGACCCTCCGCCCGGGTATCGGATTTACCATAACCAATATACATCGGGCCCAAGAAACTATCCATACCGACAAACAAGGTCATGCTGAAGAGCAAATCATTCCAGTCAATCCGTGAGGCTTCCGGCCAAACATTACCCCATTCCCATGCCGCGCCGGGGTGAATACTCTTCAATATTCCGCGGTCGCCCAACCGATAATAATAGAGCGTATCGATCAGCGCTGCATGTTCGCCGCGCAACTGTTTCTGGGAAAAACCGGACAGGTGCAAAAAACCTCCCAAAGTGAATTGATCATAAAAAGGAGTGTTACCGTCGATGCTGCGGCCGTACCGGATGCCGGGAATAAACGTATGACGACCGCCCACTGTTACCGCTTGCCGGCCGATGCATTCCAATGTCCAGTAATCATATTCCGCGCCCAATTTTTTTTCAAATGAACGCGCCTCCAGCGAAAACATCGTTCCGGCTTGAGGAAACACGTGGTTATCGAACTGATCCAGGGAAAGTTTTGCAAAAACGGCGGCTTCCCGAATCGTTTCATAGACAGGGAACGCCGGCAAATCCGGTTCCGCATGCGCGTCGATCCTGCCGGCAAACACTCCCATCCGCGCCTCTGCCCACGAGCCGATATTGACGCCCAACGCCGTTCCGCCGCGAGAACGCCGCACGCGGTATTCACTAATACGCGTATCCTCCCGATACAGATTTTCCTGAACAGCGGCAATTTCCGCAAACGGCGCGACAAAGTATCGATCCCGCACATCCAGCGGCTGATAAAATTCCGTGGCAGCGCTGCGCTGTTCACCGAAAGCAAAAGTATTCTTCCACTCGCCGCCCCGGCTATTGACCTGGGTCATTTTAAACTCGCTGAACAGGGTAAACGCGCTATCGCTGGCCGTATCCGAAACTAAGTTCAACCCAAAACGCAAATAATTTGGCCCCCAGGTTTTCTTCGCGGTGTTGATCACGAGAGTCTGTGTCCCGCCCGGCAAATCCGTCTCCAAAAAATAATCAACGCGTTCAAAGTCTCCGATTGCGTAAATCCGCGACAAATCTTCAAAGAGCCGCTGTTCATCCAAAAGGTCTCCCGGTTGCAAGCGCATTGCCGAGCGCACCCGTTCCGGATGTACACGTGACGGTTTATTGACCCGGATTGCGTCAATACGCGGCCGGACCGCATTACCGCGCCGCTGCCGACGCAAAAACTCCCGATACGGCTCCGCGGGAACACGGTAACGGCTTAATACACCCGCGTGCATTTGCGCCGCTGCTTCGCCGGCGGCAATCGCCATCGGCGCTTTCACAAAATCACCCGGCTGCACCGTCGGCATATCCGGATGGAGGATAACATCCTGATCGGTTAACAGCAGCAGCGATTTATCGACGTTATTCTGCCCCAAAATACTGATCGACTGCAGGGAAACATCCAGCGCTCCCTTGAGTTTTTTTGGATCGGTCAGCGGCATGCTCACATCCACGGCGATAATGATTTCCCCTCCCGCCGCGCGCGCGACCTCAACCGGCAGATTGTGAACCAATCCGCCGTCCACCAGCGTCCGCTCCCGCCATTCCACCGGCGCAAAAACACCCGGCACGGCCATACTTGCCTGCATCGCTTCCGCCAAGGAACCGGCATCGATCACGACTGCCGCGCCGGTGGCCAAGTCGGTCGCCACCGCGCGAAACGGAATCGGCAGCCGGTCAAACTCCGATACGGGTGTTTTGGCCAGGGATATTTCCTTTAACAAAAATCCCAATTTTTGACCGGCAATGATCCCGCGCGGCAGCGCCACGCCCTGGGGGGACACGCCTAATTCGAAATGCATATAGCGCGCGGCGGTCTTTTTATTCCGAAAGGGTAAAAACTTCTCCGAAGGGTTATCGTCAAAAAGATCATCCCAATTAATTGAATTAAATAATTCCTCAATTTCCTCCGGCGACATGCCTGCCGCATACAAGCCGCCGACAACTGCGCCCATGCTCGTGCCGATGATCATATCCACCGGAATATTCAATTCTTCCAGCACCTTCAAAACGCCGATATGGGCTATACCGCGCGCGCCGCCGCCGCCGAGTACCAGGACAATGCGCGGCCGCACCGGCGCAGCATACGCGGCCATCGCGCACAGCAAAAAAAGCATGCCCATACTCGCTGCGACCACTGTCCGCATCCGCTCCCGCACCCCGCTTCCGCTCCCCGGCTCACTGCGGCGCCAGGGCGTCTACGGTTCCTGGTTCGGCGGCAAGCGGTTCTAAAATCGACTGCAGCGACAACCAGATTACACCGTCGGTATTTATTTTACGGCGTTTGCCCATGGCCAAGGAAAAAGGAACATGAATCAGCCGATGGTTCCAGCTGCTGATAAACATATCCGTTTTACCGGCCATGCCGGCATGGGCGGCCATTTGCCCCAACGTCAGACAATACATCGCGTCCTGCGCGTCCGTCGGGCAACTGCGGATACTGTAGCTTGGATCAAAATACCGGATAACCAAGGGTATCTGTCTTTCTTTAAAATAACGCTCCAGCTCAGTACGCAAAAACAAACCGATATCGTAGGGGCGCAGATTGCCGGAACTGTCGCGCCGGCGCTCCAGAGTCGGCGGTACCAAATGCTGCCCGGCCCCTTCCGCGACTACAATCACGGCATGGCGTTTGCGCGGCAGGCGTTTTTCCAGCACATCCAACAGCCCGCCCGGCCCCTGCAGACGAAACGGCACCTCCGGAATCAAACAAAAATTCGCGTCGCTGTTGGCAAGCACTGCCGCAGCGGCGATAAAGCCCGAATCCCTCCCCATGAGCTTCACCAAACCGACGCCGTTGTGCACGGCCATTGCTTCCGTATGCGCCGCGGCCAGCACCCGGCGCGCCTCTTCAACCGCCGTAGCAAAACCGAACGTCGTTTCCGTTGCGTAGATATCGTTATCAATCGTTTTGGGAATCCCGATAACGGAAATATTCAACTGCCGCCGCGCGATCTCCTGGGCCAGGGCATGCCCGCCCTGAAACGTGCCGTCGCCGCCGATCACGAATAGAATCCCTACCGCGTGCGCCGCCAACGTCTCGATCTGCTCGGCAAGCGGCGGCGCGCCGCGGCTGGTGCCAAGAATCGACCCGCCGGCATGCTGTATGCCGTCAACCCGCTCCGGAGTCAACTCGATGGGCGGGCACACCGCCTGTTTGCCCAACCCCTGATACCCGTAGCGAAACCCGAGCACGCGTTTAACGCCGTATTGCTTGAGCAACGTCAGCGTTAACGATCGAATCACATCATTCAAACCCGGACACAAACCGCCGCAGGTGACGATAGCACAGGTCAACGCGGCCGGGTCAAAATAAATTAATTTGCGGGGGCCGGCTATTTCAAATAACGGCGGCAAACGCTGCCGATCCGTATAATACCGCACATCTTTTTCCTCGACAAAAAAAGAAACCTTCCGCGTCTCTTCGATATACTGCCGCTCCTGTAAAAAAAATGTTGATGGCCGAACGGCCGGGCCTAACGACATTATTTCGATATTTTCCAATTCTTCCGGCGGTATCGACGTCGATTCCAACAGACTCATAACTTGTGCGCTCCTTTTCTACGCCGCTGCCGGCCGCGCTTCCATAACCACAACGCTGCGCGGCTGTACCGGATACACCG
The DNA here is from genome assembly GCA_023819605.1 of Candidatus Omnitrophota bacterium. Taxonomy (GTDB): domain Bacteria; phylum Omnitrophota; class Gorgyraeia; order B26-G9; family B26-G9; genus JAMWCB01. Next base: position 1,390 of record JAMWCB010000079.1, on the reverse strand, counting down.
GCGATTGCCACCTTTTTTGTTTTACCCGCGGGATAATGTCTTCCGTACCGTTTCGTGCCGTATCCACCGCCCGCTGCCAGGCGCGTCCAGGAATCATCGGCAGCGGAGCAGGCAGCGGAGTTTCGCCCATATTCAACATAACCTGTAAATCTTCCTCGTCGGCGGTCAAGCCGGCGATCGTACAAGCAAGAAAACGCGCCGTCGGATCGTTCCATAACGGTTCATGCAAACGCACCCCGTGCCATACGATATCCGGAAGGCCGCGGCCGGCGATGATCTGCCCGGTGTAAAACTTATTCTGGGTCAGACTGGGGTGCCGCTGCCGCAGCGCAATCATTTCCCGCGTAAACCGGAATATGTCCCGGTTCTCTTCCAACAGACGCCAATCGAACCACGAAATTTCATTATCCTGGCACCAGGCATTATTATTGCCGAATTGCGTGCGCAGGACCTCGTCGCCGCTCAAAAGCATCGGCACACCCCGGCTCAAGAACAACAGCGCCAGAAAATTTTTCACCTGCTGCCGCCGCAACCGGAGAATCGTCGAATCATGGGTCGGTCCTTCGCTGCCGCAATTCCAACTGAAATTTAAATCGCTGCCGTCGCGATTATCTTCGCCGTTGGCTTCATTATGCTTATGATCATAGCCGACCAAATCATACAAAGTAAAACCATCGTGACAAGTAATAAAATTAATGCTATTACCCGGCAGGCGCCCTTGTGACGCATATAAATCACTGCTGCCGGCCAAGCATGTCGCCGCCTCACTAATCAATCCCGGATCCCCGCGCACGAAGCGGCGCATCACGTCACGATACCGGCCGTTCCATTCCGTCCAACGAATTCCCGGAAACGCTCCGACCTGGTATAAACCGGCGGCATCCCACGCTTCCGCAATCAGCGGAATATCCCGCAAAGTCCGGGAAAACTCAATCAACCAGGGCAGGGGTGGATTAGCCATCGGTTCGCCGTCTTCCCCTCGCGCGAAGATACTGGCCAAATCAAAACGAAAACCGTCTACATGCATGTCTTCTACCCAAAATTCCAAACAACGAATAATAAAATTGGTTACCCACGGATGATTGCAATTGACCGTATTGCCGCAGCCGGTATAATCCCGATAGTTGCGGCGATCCTTCGCGTCAAGGTGATAGAATATTTCATTAGCCAGCCCTTTAAAACTTATCCGCGGCCCGCCGGCGCCGCCTTCCGCCGTATGATTAAAAACCACATCCATAATCACGCCGATACCGGCATTGTGCAATTCCCGCACCATCGTCTTGAATTCGATCGCGTGCAACCCGCGCTCCGGCCGGCTGGAATATGCCGGCTGGGGGCTGTAAAAAGCGTACGGACTATACCCCCAGTAATTCCGCAGCCCCCGCTCGGC
>JAMWCB010000078.1 GCA_023819605.1 Candidatus Omnitrophota bacterium | reverse complement strand
ATTCCAACGCATTTAAAAGACGCTCGGAAATTTCCACAAAGTAATTCTGTCCCATATTGCTGGCTAAAATATTGATATTCTGCGGGAAGGTGACAAAATTATCCGCTCCCACCGCCACGTACGTCGGTTCGCCTTCCGTCAAATATTCAATATCATAGCTGGTAATCATCGGGGACTGAAACCCGTTCAACACCCCGAAACTGAGTACGATGGTGCCGTTATTTTTATCCGGCAAAATAACCTTGACTGCGGAAAGCTGATAGCCGGAATCGGTCCAGTAATCTGCGGCGATCTGCGCCCGCTCATTGTCTTCGATAATTACGGTCGTCCGCGGATCCCGCGCGCCGCGCGAGAGCGGATTTAAATTCGGCACCGGGTCGGTGAGCGTCAAATTCGCCGGTTTATTGCCGCGCGAAACATGGGTGGACTTATTCCCGTCCGGATATTCCACGGTCGCGCGCAGCGTCGGCTGGGTCAACCCATTGCCCCAATCCAGGCGCACCACCCGCGTCTGCTCGACCGCTTTAAAATTACGGGAACCGTCTCCCAGTATCCCGAGATCGGACACAAAAGCCTCCGGTTCCGTCAATGCGTCGACCAACACTTCCGCGGAGGTGATGCGCGCAAGATCGATTTTTTTCTGCAGCTCGGCCAGCGATACCGACCAAATGCGGCCGGCGCGCAAATCTCGCGGTTCCGCAACCACAGATACAGTCGTCTCCGGGGCTACCGCGTCGGGATAGAAAACCAAATTCGGCACGATCGGCGCCCAGAAGGCCATATCGCCGTTTTCCGGCGCGACGACGACTCGTTTCCCGGCGGCATCCTTAAAAATCAATTTCGGCGCCGCCGCGCCCTTCGTATAAAAATAGACATAATCATTTCCCGCGAATATCCCTTCGGCGAGGCTATCCCACTGTAAACTGCTCGGCTTCGTCAGCAAGGAAAACGACATGCTTTCCGCCAACCGCGGCATAAATTCCGGCAGGTAGTACGTGTGTTTCTTTGTTTCACCCGTATAACCCAATCCCTTCGATACCGTCATGGCCGGGTTGCCGCGATGGTCAAACCAATTGCGCTGTTCCATACGTTTAACCGGGGTCGGATCAACATCCAAAGTTACGCCCGGTACGCCGGAAGCGGCTGCAAATTTTACACCGAGCGGAACATGCCGCCAAACGCGTTTCATCAGCTCCGCAACGGTTTTCGGCTCGCCGTCGACGGTATACCAGCCCCAATGCGCTTCATTGCCGAAATTGTCCGGGAAAACAGGCAGTTCCTGTCCGCCGGCGCGATACTCACCGAGCGCCCCCCCTTTCCACAATTCGTCCTGCTGGGTCATGAACGTCGCGCCCAGACAGGCATCGTCCGGATCGTGCACGGTACTCCGCGCATCAATATCCTGCCACAACCGATACGCCGTAACCGCCTGGCTGCCCCAATCCTGATTGTAGCTTGCATTATCCAGCGAATCCGCGCCGGTTTCGGAAAAATACATCGGCTTGTCGCTTAATTGCCGCCAATGATTGATTACCTCGCGCAAACTATCCCAGCGGTAACTATTCAGCCCCCACACATCCACCTGCGGCGCCGCGGCAAGAACCTCCGGCGAGGGCAATTCACCGTGCGCCACACTTACCGGATGATTCGGATCAGCCTGTTTAATCGCCGCGGCAACGGCATTGATTTTCTGGTACAGTTCGACCTCCGAGCCGCGATACGTATAATTTTCTTCATTGCCTAATTCCCAGAATAAAACCGCGGGATGATTGCCCATGGCGGTAACTTGCTGCTTTGCCTGTGAAATCAGCGTTGCTACATTATTATGAAAATCCAGTTTTAAATGCGCAATCACCTTAATACCGTTGCGCTGAAACTCTTGCATGAGCTCCGGCGCTACCGGCTTATAGGTACGCACGGTATTAATGCCGTCTTCGCGCATGCGCCGGACCATATCCCTGGTCACCGTGCTGAAATCCAGGGGCGTATGATCATCGTAGGGCTGCCCGCGCGGTGTAATCGATAACGTGGTGCCGCGAATCTGCCATGGTTTTCCTTCGACCAGCAGCTGCCGTCCGTTCCAGCTTACCTCGCCGCCGCGCGAATACCCGCGTTCTGCCGGCGGCAAAGGAATTTTTTCATCAAAAGAGATGTTAAACCGATTGGTGTAAAAAATCTTATCCTGCTGCTGATAATACGGATGCCGTAACGCGGGCATCATCGCATGTTCGCGGTCGACCGTATAATTTTCGGTTTTTGCTTCCGGCAGCCAATTATTGCCCATTTCCGCGGCAGCGGCTTGCCGGCCGGAAGGCCGCGGCAGGCGCGGCGTAATCGATTCCTTTACCGGCTGCCGATTGCGTGTAAACATCCGGCCGGTCTCGAATTCCCGGTATCCGGCTTCGTTGACCGGGATATCCGCGTCCGGGCCGCCGCGGCGGCCGGTGGTTGTTTCGGAGTATGCCCAGCGGCCGCCGGCAATATCCTGGTAGATCAAATAACCGGGGTTATACAAAATTTCACTGCGCTGCGCGAACACCGCTTCTTTCAATTCCTCGAAAATTCCGGCGAAATTAACGATACCCGGCGGCGCGATATACGGACCGTTCAATTCTTCCAGCGCCTTGCCGTCCCGGCCGAATGCCTGGCGACTGATTTGCTCATTTTTCAACCGGCCGCCGAAATGAATACCGGTAACCCGCAGTACCTCTTCCGGCTTCTGCGCGGTGTTGTCGCCGCTATATTCGGCGCGCCCATGCTCATAAATGGCGATCACGTTATTCAAATACAAACCATCTACACCCAACCCGAGCGCCGCGTGATATTCGGAAAAAATATTCATCACCAACTGGCGCGCGACCAGTAAATCAGGAATAAGCCGGGCGGCGGATAACTGTTGCGCCAGATAGTCGACTAAACTCTGCGCGCGCGCAGCCGGGCTCTTCTGAATTACCGTTTGCACGCCGCCGCGTATGGCCTTAATCACCTCTTCCACCGCGTCGTCGGCCAGGGAAACTTTTAAAGCACCCGCCGCGCGCCGTACGACCGCCGGATCGATGCGTTGAAAATAGGGCGCGAGCAACGCCACGTCGTCGACCGTCTTCCCATACTCGCCGCCGCGCACATCGATACTCAACTGTGGCGCCTCGTAGGACGATTCCATATCCCAGAACGTTTTTTCATAACCGTCAACCGTAAAAAACGGCACCGGCGTTCCGGCAATAAATGCCGCCTGGCTCTTAATAAACCAGTCGCCGAACAAGGTACATTCCTGTTCTTCGACCAAACTCAACGATAGGTCATTATTCGTTATAAATTCTCGAAATACCTTTTTCCCGCGCTCTCTCCCGTTACGGTCAAATTCGCGGGTAAGCAGCGGCGCATTCCGGTACGGCGCCCATTGATCGACGATTAACGTCGTGCCGTTTTCGAATGCGATATCGAAAGGCCGGGCAAACGGGTCTCCGAGACTGACCGTTTGCGACTTGTCCAGCCCAAATTTCTGCCGCACAATTTGCCGCTGGGTGCGCGCCGCCGCATCGACCGGCTCAAACATCGTGCGCGCCCGTTCATGGCCATTGACGGCGAGCACGGTTTCCCGGCGTCGGTTGGAAGCGCCTTCAAATGACGTGGTATTCGTTACCGCAGCCAAGACCCCATCGCCGTGGCGCGTTTCAAAATCGCGCCCGTAGGCGTCGATTTTCTGAACCATCCGGTACGGCGTGCCGGCATCGACCCGGCGGGTCAATATATTGTCGTGCCACTCATACTGATCATAATTGTGATACGGAATGGAAAAATCTTCGCCCGCCTCGTCCCTGAGCCACGACGCGCGGCTTTCTTCATACGTGTCGTCATTAAATTGCGGAATCAAACGTTCGATCAGTTTTTTCCGGCCGCTGCCGTCCATCAGCCAGGTATCGGTATGCTGCTCGATCTGGTACGGATCAAGCTTCATCTGCTGCCAATACAGCGGTATTTTTTCCGCATCCGTGTAAAGATGCCAATAGGTAATGTCACGCACCCAATGCCCGGCGGAGGTATCCGTGCTTTTCACGAAACGGGATTTCGATTCTTCGACGCGTTCGCCGTGTTCCGGGCTACCCGGATCATTGACGAACTTCTCCGCGCTCGACTCCGTGTTGTACAAATTCGTCCGCAAAAATGTCGACCGGCCGGCGCGATGCATTTCGACGAGATCGCCGCGGTCGTTCCATACCTTGCGGATCGGTTCTTTATTCCGGACGTCGTCGTAGCCGCGTTTGGCCGTATCAAACCCGTTTAAACGAACCACGTCAAATTCCCTGCCTGTCGTTTTTTTCGTAGCCGGATCGTAGGTAAAATCGCCGATATACCCGACAACCGCATTGGTGCGGCGGCTGCGCACCGTGGTTAATTCGGAAATCAACCCCAAATAACGATCCGGGTTATACCGCTGCTCATAAATTCGGTTGGATCCCGCGATTTCCGTCCGTTTCGTCCGTCCGAGATAGTCCATATCCTGAGTGATCTTTTTGCTCGTTTCATTGTGCAAGTTTCTCCGCACCGTGGTCAATTCGTGGGTTTGCAAGTCACGCGACTCCACGGAATCTTCCCAACCAAGCCGATCGCGCCGCACCGCGGCTATGCCCTGCACGCGTCCCCAGCCCTTGCTCTTGCTATATAAACCATACCGGTCATGCGTAGTATAGCGCACTTCGTAATCATCAATCGACCACAACGGGTCAATGCCTTTTTCACTGAACACTTCGATCGTCCGGCGGTTTAAGTCCGGCACGTACACTTCATAGGTGATCGTGCCGCGCTTCACATCCTGGCCGATGGCTTTGCGCACTTCCATGACCCGGCCGCGGCGGTCGGTGGTAATAACTTCCATGACGATTCCTTTTTCATTATAGGAAAATGCCTGAATAAATTTATCCGTTTCGATGCGCGTGGTGCCGATACCTTTTTTATTAAATATGGTTTCCTGAACACCGGTAGCCGGATTGACTCGCTCTCGCTGCCAGTCGCCGGACGGGAACAACAGGCGCACGCGGATCGGCGTCGGGTCGGATGTGCCGAGAATGTCTCCCAGCGTGCCGGCATACACCCAGCCGCGCCGTTCGATTGCCAGACGCTGATCATGCGGATACTGGTCGATGCGGTTCAACTGCTCCAGCAGCCAATTCCTGCCGACCAAAACCGCCGGCTTGCCGTCGGACAGGCGGAACGGACGGCCGTCAAAAGTCGTCAACTCCACACCGCCCAGATCCCCCTGCGCCGCCTCAGCCGACCGCTCAACCGCCAGCGCATATTCTCTTTTCAATTCCAGCAACGCGGCAATTTTATGAGCCCGCGCCGCGTCGCTGACCAAAGTAATCTGTTTGACCGCCATATACTTCGGATCCCAAATCCAATAGATGCCTTTTTCCGGGTCGCACGATATCAAATATTCCTGCGTCGGACTGGGGGCTATCGGCTGATCTTTCGCCAAACGCTCCACGTACTCCACCGTGAGGTCAATCGCTTCCGCGCCGCTCTGCATCATCAAGGGCTGCGTCTGGCGGGCAGCCTGTACTAAACGACCGGCAGGCAGCGGCTGCGGGTGAAGCTTAACGTCTGGCGCGGCTCCGCCGGCAAGATCTCGCTCGCGGAACGGGTTATAGCCGATATGGGCAAACAACGCCCAGGTGGTCGCCGCCAGGTTGCCGAAATGCTGCGGTATTTCCATGCCTTCCGGCGAATCGGCAAACACGCGCACCTGCATATCCGTCGAAGCGGGCAATACCGCGCCACGGCCGGCGACCGTGACTTTCAACTTATTGATATTTTCCATGTGTTCTTGATACTGCCGGCGCTCTTGCTGTGCATCCTGCGTTCGTCCGAGGGACTGGAAATACCGCGCCATTTCCAGATGCGCCAGGGCGTCCTGCGCGGTTATTTCCAAAAAGCCTACTGCGTCCCGCTCGCCGCGGCCGGCGCGGTCGGTCCAGTCATGCAGCGTCACCGTGACGGTTTTCCCGTCCGGACACCGCACTTCTTTGGTTACCAGCGTGCCTCCCTGCGCTTCATCGCGCTCTTTCTGACGCCAGAGTGCGATTAATTGCTCGCTGCCGATGCGCTTGGCAATCGCTTCCGGCGTTTCTTCCAACACCAGTAAATTCGTCACGTCCAGGGCAAACACGCCGTCCTGCTGCCATTTTCCATTGATCAACTGCATGCCGCGCTCGAAACGGTTCTTCGCCGGGTTATACAAACGATACAGCATATCCGTCGTTTTTTCGATGCGCCGGTTATCCTGAATATCGGACAATGTCTCGCGATACCGTTTGCCCGGCATAGTTTTCAATACCCGCTCCAAATCACGCAAAAATTTCCGCACGTCGACGTTCTCTTCGCCGGATTGCACCTGGAACAAATGCTGTACTGCGCCCGTTCCCTCGCGTATTTTTACGCCTTTCGGCGTCTCGATGCCCGGATGCCCCTGCGTAATGCCGCCGTTATCGCTGGACTGCCGTTGCGCTAAAACGGAATAGAGCAAAATCGCCTGCTGCAGATAACGCTCATCGCCGGATTGCTCATACGCCTGCAGCAAAGACATCCCGACAAACGCCTGCGGCCCGCTATGCGCTAAATATTCTGTCGGCAGTCCGGCTGGATCGCCGGTGTGGAACCGGTTGGCAAGCCCAAGAAATTCTTTGGCTTGTGCGTTCGCAGCGGGGAACAGCTGCAATTGCGGCGTCTGCGATAAAAAGCTCGTAATCCCGTTGGCTTGCGTTTGGTCGCCTATCTTATACAAATATTGGGCATACAAGGCATTCGCATACGACGACCCGTCTCCGGCAGTACGCGGCATTTCTTTATACGCCGGGGTGAAATATTCATCGATGGTGCCGGTATGCTCGTTGCGGCTGCGCGTGATAAAATTGTACAACTGCTGCGCGTCCAACGCAGAATCTTCGAAGCGCACTTGTTCCGGAGTCACCGGCTCGGCGAGCTTGTGCAGCTTTGGAATCGACAATCCCTCTGCCACCTGCCCCCGCACATAAGTATCGTAATCGCGCAACTGCCGGGTAACGTGCTGGGCCTGATCGCGATAACCTTTTAAACCGAAAATAATCACTTCTTCCCGATACGTCTCTTCACCGGTTTTCGGGTCGATGCCGGGAATGCGATTGATGAAGACCGGCAAATTCTCTCCGGTTTTCGCCAATTTCACGCGGCCGACCTGCCGGAGATTGGCCCGTTTAAATTCATCGCGGGAATTAAAATTCGTCCCCAACTGCCCTTTGGCCGCTGATTTCCTAAACCAATCTAAAATATTCCAGCCTTTGCGGGATTCTTCTTTGACAATGCCGAACGCGTAACTATTCGCCAAGCGGGACAGGTATTCGCGCGCCTGTTTATCATCCTCGAACTGCACCTGCCCCATAATATACGCGCGCAAATCCACCGACGAAATCACGGAAGGATCCAAAGACTCGATGTCCAGGATATCTTTGGCGATCCCGCTGACATCCAGCGTGATTCCGAATGCCGGGGCCAGCCGATCCAACCCGCGCAAATCATTTTTAAAACCTCTGCCCAGCCATTTCGTGCCGCCGGCCAGGCCGGCCAACGACAATAAATTCACTTCCGTGCCGCGGAAAAACGCGAACACCCCCTGCAGCAATCCTTGGTGATTGCGGTCAACACCGGTTATTTCCGCCAGATTATCCAGGACAAAGAGCACATATTTCGCGTAGGCGATCTTCTTATCCGTGGAGAAATTTTTCTTTAAATACTCGTGCAACGATTTTTCGTCGCCCACCGGCGCGTTGGTGACGAAATCGAGAAATTCCTTATAATTATCCCCGGTTTCCATGTTCGGATTATGGAAAAACTCATACATGCCGCGCACAAACGCCTCGTCCGTGCGGGCAATAGCCGTAGCTTTGGCGACCGTATCGATAAAATCCAATACTTTTCCAGCCAGAACCCGCTGCTCCGCCGCCGCATACGCACCGTTGACATACGCCGCCCGCTTCACCGCATCCTCGGCCGGCGGCGCTTCGCGCACGAAACGATGAAATGCCTGATACCCGTCGCCGTACTGCGGCGCGTCGGCCGCGCGCGTATCCGGCCACTGGCTGCGGAAAAATTTAGACAGAGGGGAATCCGGCGCGGCATCCTGACTGCCTAAATTGTGCAGGTACGCGGCGATATACGCCGGCGAACGAATCGACGCCGGATAGTCCAACCTACCCCAGGCGGCCTGAAAGAAATCCGCGATATCCGACTCGGAAGGCGCCTGCGGCAGGCCAACTCCGGTCAATCCCGAATAAAGATTAAAAAGTAACTTGCTGATCCCGACCGTCGGCGCATTGGAAACGCTGCCCAGCGGCCCGAGGAGGCTGTTAAACACCGCATAATCTTTGCTTACCTTCAGCGATTTTTGCAGATTCGTAATATTCCAGCGCGTCAAAAAATCGCCGTACACGACATTTGCCAAAGATTTTTCCAAGGCGCGGCGGCAGGGTAACACGCGCTGGCCATTTTCCGGATTGCCGCCGTTGCGGATAGCCTCATCCTGAATAATAAAAATAACATCTTCCTCGGCCGGGCTCACCGGCACCAAATCCCGTCCCACGTATTTGTAAGCGACCACGTCGTACATGATTTCTTTGCCCTGGGCGTCCAGACGCGGCGTGCCGTCTTGATTTAACGCGCGCAAGTGCAGGTACGTCACATGGTGCTTATCCGCGGTAACTAAGAAATCGCCTTTTTCGTCACGAGCGGCAATGAACTCCGCCGCGCTTAAATACCCGTCTTGATTTTTCCCGCTCCACGGTTGGCCCGTCACTTTTTCATCCCACATACCGGGGAACTTCGTCGGTTTCATCACGACAAAAAGGCCGTCGAATGGCGCGCTGTTCATCGCCTCGGCCTGGCGGACCTGCGCTTCGCGGTACGCCAGCGTTTTATCAACTTTTGAATTCAGGGCGTCGACGGTGGCGATCAGTTTACCCAATTCACGTCCGCTGCCGTCGACAAGAACCGTCTGGTACGGCTTACCCACCCGCTCAAAAGCCGCCAGCTCGGATTTGTCCAATTGCCGGCCGCGGCTGAGCGGATTCGGCGTGCCATACAACGATTCTTCTTCGTAAAAAACAAAACGCCAATTATTGCGCAAGGCCGAAGACTCCAAATCTTTATCATCTTTAAATTTTAATTCCCGGCCGTCCGCGCCGCGCACCCAGGCATTACGATTTTCCATCGTCGTATTCACCACCGCCAGCTGCAGGCCTTCTTTCTTCAGGGTAGCTTTTATCTGACGTTCGCGCTCGCCGGCTTCGATTTTTTGTTTAGTCTGCAAATATTCGGTCTGCAGGCGCAAAGTTGCCGGATTATTGACATAAATTTCCGCGTCCGGCATGGTCTCCGGATTTTTATCCACGCGTTGATAATGGCCTTTTGCCCAGTGGTCGGCTTCGGCAAGGATTTGCGCTTCGATCGCGGCGCGCTTGACGCCGAAACGCTCGTAGACCGCGTCGTCCAAGCGCCAGTTGTTCAGGGCGCGGATAAAATCATTGATTTCATTTTTCTGGCCGGCAGTGCCGCCCAGCTTGCCGAGCATATCCGCCGCCGACCGGCCGACCGTGCGCACCAGCCGTTCCGTAAAATACGCTTCCCGCACCGGCTGCGGATAGGCGCTCAAAACCTGATAGGCCAGCACATCCTCGCCGGCAAAATTGATAATCGAAGCGCGCAAATGGTCGTCCGTCGACGGGTCAACCAGCAGCAGCGCCATTTTTTCATAGAGCGGCAGCACGCGGCTGCGGACAAATTCATTGACCACGGGATAGGCATTGCCGTCGGAAAATAACGCGCGGACAACGTCCGGATATTGCTCCATCACCTCCGCGTATAAATGCTGAATTGTGGCTGCGGTAGTTGCCCGTTCGCCGCCGACTTCACTGGCAAAATTATTCCAGAAAACGTTCGCTTCATTGAGTTTGATTTGAAAATGGCGACGCGCTTCGGCGGTCGACGGCAACCCGGCTTTGCGCAATTGTTCGGGCTTGAGCGCGGCGATCCGGGATAATTCCGCCAGCGGCAACTGTACCAACGGCACATCTGCGGATTTCTGTGTGCCAGCGGTCAAATCCTGCGACAGCTCGACATCCATCAACGCAAACGTGCCGCGCACCCGTTGGTAATTAGCTTCAAACCGTGTCAACGCGTCGAAATAATGCTGCACCGCCACGTCGTACTGGCGCAACGTTTCTTCCGGCTCGTCCCCGGACAGATATTCGGCATGGAAACTTGCCAGGAGGCGCTGCGCAGCCTGCAACTCTTCCTGCGCCGCCGCCATATCTTCGATCGCCCGCACCGTTGCCGCGGCCATACGCGTCGCGGTTTGTTGCGCGCTTAACGCGTCCGTCAACAATTGCCCGACCACCGGCTGCAGGCGTTGAACGATTTCCGCGGTCGTCGGCGTGGTATAGTGCACGCCGATCCGCGCTTCATCTTTACTTTTTGTCTGAACATGGGCGAGGGTCGTCTGGCTGCGGAGGCGGGCAAACTCCGCGACGATATCACGAACCGCCGCCACTTTATCATTGACGCGCGCCTCCGCGGCTTTGACCTGCGGCAAGCTCGTCAAAGCCAGCGCGTTATTCCCGCCTAATCCGGCCGCGGATAACGAAAGGCGCTTTAAATCATCTATTTCCAGCGCCGCATCGTCGCCGATCAAACGGGCCAGTTCTTTACGTACGTCCTGTTCCTGGGCTTTCAGCGTTGCCTGAATTTTCGCGCCGGTCAGTTTCTGTCGCGCGTCATTGATAAACGCCAGCCGGTACAGTGCCGTAATCACCCGCGCGCTGACCTGCTCCACCGCCACATCGAAATCCGCCCGGGCGCTATCCCGCAGCAACGATTCCCGCAGCGGCGAAAGTTTTCCGTCCGCGGCTGCTTGCGCGGGAAACAAACTCATCACGCTATAAGCCACCGGACCGTCGCGGCTGAAGATCACGCCGCCGCCGTCATCGCCGCGGGATGCTACCGGCGCGCCGTCTTTCAAAAGCGCGCCGCGCTCCATCCGAGCAAAGCTCTCCTGCACGCGCGCGTCATTGACGATCGCCGCGGTCACCAATCCTTCCATCGAATAAACGCGCGTTTTGCCGTCACGCGGCTCCGCGGCCGCAACCGATATGCCGTTCTGCCGCGCGGCCAGCGCATCGCGCAAACGCGCCGCGTCCGGCTGTTCCTGCTCCGCACCCGCGCGCAAAGCCGCGCCGGCCTGCTGCTGCCGCAGGCGCGCCTGATTGCTCACCCGCTGCAATTCATCATGCGCCGCGGCCAATTCCTTACGCACCAATTGTTTTTTTATCTCCGCCGGGCTCTTATCATTGGACAGCATTAACGTGCCGAACCAGCTCAATGCCTTACTGCCGGCCCACCAGGCCAAAGGCATGGGCATGCCGTTGGCTGCCATCATCAACTGCCCCAGGGGGATTTCCAAGTTCCAGTTTTCGCCTTTTTCCAGCATGGAAAGCTGAATTTCCAACAGCGTAATTTTCTGCCGCGCGGTGGCGATTTCCAGATCATTACGATTATAGGAATATCCGAACAAATCATCCAGCCGGGACGCAATCTCCGCCGGCGTCACC
>JAMWCB010000077.1 GCA_023819605.1 Candidatus Omnitrophota bacterium | reverse complement strand
GATGGGCAGCGTGTGGCTCGTGTCGTACAAAGGCCGAACTGTCCGCGTCACGATCACCGATACCGGCTCGTGGCGTGGGCGTGGCGGGATGGTCTGGTTCGACCTGAGCTCTGCCGCGTGGCAGAAAGTGACCGGCGCGAAACCGGGGAGAGTCTGGGGACAGGCTAGGAGAGTGCGATGAGCGATACAACGAAACAGATAAAGTCGTGGATCAACGAAAACAGTTTGGAAAATGTGTCTAACACCCCAGACTTTATACTTGCCGAAGCCGTCCACGCGAGCCTTGAAGTAGTACAAGCCGCGATCAAACGCCGTGACGAATGGTACGGCGTGCGGCTTGCCCCAGGGCTGCATCCTGGTGAGATTTGCCCAATTTACGGGCGCGTCTTGGCAGCTCTTGGCGTATCGATAGCCACCCATGAGGACAATTTGATGGCCCATATTGAGCACCTCAAGCGTGAAGCAGGTATAGAGCACGAGTACAAAGCCCGCGCCGAAGCCGCCGAGAAGGAACTCGCACTACTCAAGAAAGAGTGGAATGGTGAAGATGATCTGGTCGCCGACTACGGGCGGGTGCTCGCCCGCGCGCGGCCGGAATTGATCCTCGTGCTGGAAACCGAGCTCTGGCCGAATTTTATCCTGCAGGCAGCGGCGTTGCACATACCGGTATGCGTGGCCAACGGCAGAATTTCCGACCGGGCATATCCCCGCTACCGCCGTTGTGCCGGTATATTTCGCGCGGTGCTCCCGGCGGTGCGGTTGTGGTGCGTGCAGAGCGCGCTCGACGCCGAACGACTGCGTTTTCTCGGGGCGCGCCCGGAAGCAATTCATCCGGTGGGAAATTTAAAATTTGACTGCGCTGCCGGCGCCGCAACCGTAGCCGCGCCGGCTGTCCCGCGGCGTTTGCGGGAGAATCTTTGGTTAGTCTGCGGCAGCACGCATTATCCGGAGGAAGCGTACTGCGCGCGGGCCTATCGGGAGCTTTTGCCGGAGTTCCCGCAGTTGCGTTTATTGATCGCGCCGCGCCATCCGCAGCGGGCCGCGTCCGTTGCGGAAATGCTGTCCGGATTATCCCTGCCGCCGGTTTTATACAGCGCATTACGGGGAGATGATTCGCCGTCCGCTTGCGATACGGCGGTCGTCGTCCTGGATCAGGTCGGGGTGTTGGCCGCGCTTTATGCATACGCCGCCCTGGTGATTATCGGCGGAACTTTTATTGCGCACGGCGGACAGAATCCGTTAGAGGCGGCGGCGTGGGGCCGGCCGATAATCTATGGGCCGCACATGTTTAATTTTCGCGATATCGACCGTGCGTTGCGGCAAGACCGGGCGGTGATTGCGGTCGGCGGCGCGGCAGATCTTGCGGAGGAACTGCGGCGGTTGCTGCGGGATCCGGTAGTGCGCCGCGATATGGGGGAGCGGGCCCGCGCCTGCCTGCGGCAGCACCAGGGAGCCGCGCAACGGACGCTGGCTTATATAAAAAATGTCCTGGGGAAAGCAGATGATAAAACGCCGGCGCGGTGATATAATATAAAAAGGGCGTTTTTTCCCGGACGGGGATCGATACTACTGCCGGGCATTTGTCTCGCGGGCGCGGGTAGGCCGCGGTATGCGATGGTATCCGGCGGCTATGCGGACAAAGTACCTTGGGGAGTGCGGTGATGAACAACGACCGGATGCGGCACATTTTAATCGTCGATGATGAAGAAGATTTAGTGCGGCTGATTCGGTATACGTTGAAGCGGCATGGATATATGGTGACCGCCGCAACCTGCGGCGACGAGGCGATCGCCTGTTTAGATAAAAAACCGGATTTGATTTTGCTGGATTTATGGCTGCCGGGAGAAGACGGCGGCGCGGTGTGCAAACGCATCCGGACGGCGGCCGCCGGCCGTGCGGTTCCGGTTATTTTTTTTACGGCCTTCGGCGAAGTAACGGAATTGCAGGAAATTACGCGGAATTGCGGCGCGCAGGATTTTATTGTTAAACCGTTTGAAACCGAAGAGCTCTTTGCGAAAATACAGCGGTATCTTGCCGGAAATAGTGTGAAGTATGACGGAAAGTGAATTTCAGGAAGGCAGCCGCAACGCCCCCGCGGCGCCGGCTTCCGGTAAAAACGCCTGCATTTTGTTGGTCGATGACGAAGCGGATCTGCGCACGGTCATTGTGTGGCGATTGGAAAAGGCCGGTTATCGCGTGGTCGGCGCGGAAGACGGGGCTGCGGCCATGCGGTCGGTGAGCGCGCAGACGCCGGATTTGATTTTGCTTGATCTGGGATTGCCGGATATGGACGGAAAAGCGGTGTATGAACAAATCCGTAAAATGCCGGCATTGGAATTGACGCCGATTATTTTTTTTACCGCGCATGATTCTCTGGAGGAAAAAATTTGGGGTTTTAAAGCCGGCATCAACGATTATATTACCAAACCCATCGATTACCGGGAGTTGCTGGCGCGCATTGAGGCGGCGTTGCAGATTAATGCCCGCTATCTATCGGCGTCGGTGCGGGACGAGATGACCGGTTTATACAATTTTAATTTTTTTGACCGGCAGTATAAACAATTGTTCGCGGTTGCGCAGCGTTACCAACGAAAATTTTCTTTGCTGCTCATTGATCTGGACCGGTTCAAGCAGCTCAATGATACGCACGGCCATTTGTGCGGCGATACGGCGTTGAAAACTGTTGCCGGGCAGGTGCAGGGAATGCTGCGCGAGGTTGACCTGGTCTGTCGGTACGGCGGTGATGAATTCGCCGTGCTGTTGCCGGAGACCGATGAACAGCAGATGGGCCGGCTGGGCGCGCGTTTGCGCGAACAATTGGGCAGTATTGATGTGTCCTGCGGCGGGACGGTAGTGCCGGTACAACTGAGTTTCGGCTGGGCGACGGTACAGGGGCGGATGTCCGGCCCGGAAGAACTTTTTCAGCAGGCAGACGAAATGATGTATCGGGATAAACGGAGTAAACCGTGAAACAGGTTTTGATTGTCGAAGATAATCCGGATATCCGTTTGTTGTTGCGCCGTCGTTTGGAAAAAATTGGCATGGCCGTGCAGGGAGCCGAGAGCGGTTATGCGGTTTTGGGTTATCTGCGCCGGGCGCAGGAGCCGGATTTGGTTATTCTCGATTTGGTTTTGCCGGAGCGCAGCGGCGTGGAGTTATTATGCAGCTTGCGGGCAAAATGGCAGAATGCGAAAATTTTTATTTTTTCCGGCCATGAAGAATATCAGGAACGGGAGGCGCTGTTGGAGTATGTTCAGGGTTTTTTCCCCAAAGCGCGCGGGTTTGATGATTTAATGGCGGCGATTATGAAGTTGTGGTAGCAAGGGGGTGCCGGCGATGGATACCAAACAAGTCATTTTATTGGTTGATGATGAAGCGGATGTTCGGAAAGTGTTAGGGCAACGGCTGCGCACCGCCGGCTATCAGGTTATCGAGGCGGCTGACGGTGTCGCCGCGGTGCAGGCAGCGCGGCAGCATGTTCCGAATCTGATCCTGCTCGATGTGGTCATGCCCGGCATTGACGGCGCAACCGTTGCGCAGACTTTGCATGACGACCCCTTGACCCAGGGGATTCCGGTTATTTTTCTGACGGCTTTGTTTACCAAGCAGGAAGAAGCTGCCGAAGGCCATTGTATCGGGGAAGGAATTTTTGTCGCCAAACCTTATGACAGCCGGGAATTGCTGCGGTTGATTCAGGAAAATATCCGGTGATTGCCGATGGACACGCCGCGCCGGTCAATGGGGCAATGGGGCGAAGAGCTGGCCAGAAATTTTTTGTGCGGCAAGGGGTTTCGTATTCTTGCCTGCAATTATCGCAATCGTTACGGTGAAATCGACATCATTGCGCAGGAAAAGCGGACGGTTTGTTTTATCGAGGTAAAAACGCGGCGCGGCGAAGGATATGGCGCGCCGGCGGAAGCGGTTAACCGGCGCAAGCAGCGGCGGATTTCGCAATTGGCTTTGGTTTATTTGAAATCGCAGCCGGGGTTTTCGGACGCGCGTTTCGACGTGGTCGAAGTCATGGTGGACAGGCAGATGCGGGTACGGAAGATCGAGATTATTCGTGATGCCTTCCCGTTGTCCGCGGATTTTTTTTATGCTCCATGAAGTATAATCCGGTGATTGCCGGCATGCTGCCGGGAGAATGGGAACAGGCGCTGGCCGATAGCGGCATTGCCGGATACCGCGCCGCCCAGGTGCGGGAGTGGGTATTCCGGCGTCAGGAATTTTCGTTTGCCGCAATGGCGAATGTACCGGCGGCGCTGCGCGCCGCTTTTGCCGAACGGTATCGATGCGTTGCGCTGCAGCCGGAAGAACGCGCGCGCGCGCAAGACGGAACCATGAAATATCTGTTCCGTACCGCCGACGGTGCGGCGGTTGAATCGGTACTGATCCGGGCGGCGCGGCGGCAGACCGTGTGTGTTTCGACGCAGGTCGGCTGCGCGTACGCCTGCGCGTTGTGCGCCACCGGACAAGCGGGCTTTGAGCGGGATTTATCCGCGGCGGAAATAGTCAGTCAATTGTTGTGGATACAAAAAGAAGCCCGGCCGGCGCCGGTAACGCATGTCGTGTATATGGGCATGGGGGAGCCGCTGGCAAACTATACGCAGACAGTGCGGAGTGTGCGGATTTTGAATCATCCCGACTGCGGCGGGTTGGGAGCGCGGCGGATAACGATTTCCACCTGCGGCCTGCCCGCGGAAATTGAACGGCTGGCCGATGAGGCAGTGCCGTGCGAACTTTCGGTATCGCTGCATGCGGCCGAAGACGCGCTGCGCAGCCGGATGATGCCGGTTAACCGGCGGTATCCGCTCGCCGGTCTGATGGCGGCCTGTCGGCGTTTTACACAAAAAACGAAACGGATTGTTACGTTTGAGTATGTCGTGGCCGGCGGTGTTAACGATCAGCCGGAACATGCGCGGGCTTTGGGAAAACTTCTCGGCGGTTTTGATTGCAAAGTTAATGTATTGACCTGTAATCCGGTAGCCGGCAGCGGTTTTACGGCGCCGTCGGCGGCGCAGGTGCGCCGTTTTAGCGAAATGGTCGCGGCGCAGCGAATAAAAGTGACGCTGCGCGTTTCGCGCGGTGCGGATATCGCCGGTGCATGCGGGCAACTCCGCGCGCTCCGGGATCACAACGGTTCCGGTTAAAGAGGAATTGCGGCGGATGGCAGTGCAGTATATTGTCGACGGGTATAACGCCGCGCATCGCGATGGCGCAGTTAGCGGACAGTCCCTGGCGGTTGTGCGGCAGGCGCTCGTGCGTCGTATCGAAAATAACCGTCCGTATGGCAGCCGCAGAAATACGGTAACCGTGGTTTTTGACGGCCGCCCGGATCTGCCCCGCGAGGAGCGTGCGGCAGCGGTTCGCGTGCTGTTCAGCCGGCAGGAGTCGGCGGATGCGCTTATCCGGCGCATGGTTGAAGCGGCGCCGCAGCCGCGTTTGTTGGTGGTGGTCACCGATGACCGGGAAGTGATGTATGCCTGCCGTGCCGCGGGAGCGCAGGTGATGCCGGTCGCCCGGTTTTTTACCCGGCACAGGCCCGCGGTTGCGCCGCGCCGGGATATGCAGGATTGTTCGCCGTCGCTGAATCCGGACAGCCCGGCAGCGGTGGTGATTACCGAAGAGTTAAAACGGTTGTGGTTGAAACCGTAAGAGGTGGATGGTGTTGTTTTATTCGCGGAAGAGAGTGCGGCCGCTGCGGTTGCTATGGTTCGCCGGATGGTTTGTATTGTTGAATATTTTGACGCACGGCTTGTTGTGGAGGATGGTGCGTTCGATCGTTGTTCTGCTGTTCGTCCTGTTGGCGGCACTGGTTGTTCCCGCGGTGTTGGGGATTCTGCGCGCGCGGCGCCGTTCACCGCCGCGCGCTTCGGCAGGCGGGAGCAAAAAGGTGATTGACGTCAACGCGGAAGTGATCCGCGACGAATGAAATAGTGAACCGGCGGCACGCGATTGACAAAAAAATCGACCGTTCCGTATATTCAGCGTTCGTTTCAGTTGCCGCACTGGTCAACCGGGATATGCCGCCTTTTTGGTAAAATATCCCGGTTAATCGGACGACGGCATTATGAATAGAGTTGCGCATGCAGGAAAAGATATCCATGAGACGGATTCTCGGCATTGGGTTGGTCGCGGTTTGGTTTATTATACCGAACGTGTACGCGATTCCTTCCGAAGGCATTGTCCTGCCGGAGGCCGGCGCGTGGGTATGGGGGATGCAGGGGAATTATATCGCCGCGCGGGATTTTAATAAAATGGAAGGCCGCGGCAGCACCGCGCAGTCGTTTATTCAGCTGGCTTACGCGTGGAATTCCTGGTTTAGTTTTGACGGCAAGATCGGCAGCGGCGATATCGTTTTTCGGCGCACGGATGGTATACAACAAAATTTTCCGGCCGGTTTTTCCGGAGGATACGGTTTTCGTTGTAAAATTTTTTCAGATCAACCCGGGCGCTTGTCTGTTGTCGGCGGTTTTCAGCATATCAGCTGCCATCCCTTCAAAGAATTGCGCGGCGAGCAGGAATACCGGGTCATTTGGGATGAATGGCAGGGGACGGTTTTATTCGGCGCGGCGTTATCGGAGGCCTGGGCGGTGTATGCCGGCCCGCAGTATAGCGCGGTACAGCTGAAATATACGGTAGACGATTTCCGGAGGCGTTTAAAAGGGGAAGATACGTGGGGGATTGTCGCGGGCGCTCGGTATTTGGTCAATGCCGGAACGGCGGTGACTCTGGAAGTCCGCGGCGCTGCGGAAACGGCGATGAACGCGGGAATTCTGTCCCGGTTTTGAAAGGCGGGGTGATGAAGCAGGATTGTTTTCGGATTAACCGGGCGCGGCAATGGCCGGCCTACGCGTTGGGGGCGGTATACGCGATTATTGTTGCATATCAGGGGATTGTTTTGCATCCGCTGGGAGTGACTTTTGTCGTCGCGGGCATGGCGATTCGGTTTTGGGCGGCGGGCTATATCCGCAAACGCCGGGAATTGGCGGTGAGCGGGCCGTATGCGTTTGTGCGCAATCCGTTGTATTTAGGGAGTTTTCTCATCGGGGCCGGTTTTGTCCTTTTTCTGTCGCAGGTTGTTTTGTTGATTGTGTACGCGGCTGCTTATTGGTGGTTGTACCGGAAAACCATCCGGGAGGAGGAAAAAATTCTTACGGAATTATTTCAGGAACAGTACTTGGAATATCGCAAACATGTGCCGGTTTTTTTTCCGCGGCGCGCGCCGTATTCGCGCGGCGCCGCATCTGCGGTGTTTTCCTGGCCGCAGGCGTGCCGCAATCGGGAGGTCGTGCGGATTTTCACGATTGTCGGGCTGCTCGTGGCTTTGTACTGGGTGCAATGTGCGGGCGGGAACACTATGAGCGTTTGGACCCGCTACGGCATCCCGGGAATCTTAGCCGTGATTGCGGGGCTGGCGTTGTTTTTAAATCATGTTGTAAAACGTCATCCGGCGTCGACGGAATCGAGGTAATCAATGACTACAAAACGCTGGGTAACGCCGCCGCCGGATGAACAGAAACAATTGCTGTTCAGCCGGGAATTGGGACTGTCGCCGGTTACGGCGCAGGTTTTAATCAACCGGGGGATTGACGATGCGGCGGCAGCGGCTGCGTTTCTCGCCTGCCGCACGGCCGATCTTATCGATCCGTTTCGTTTAACAGGTATGCGGGAAGCCGTTGCCCGTATTCGCGCGGCGATGAGCGGCGGTGAGACGATCGTTATTTACGGCGATTACGACGTCGACGGATTGACCGCGACCGCCTTGCTTGCGCGGCTTTTTACCGGGCAGGGCGCGCGGGTGCGTACGTATATTCCGCACCGCGTGGAAGAAGGCTATGGCCTGAATATACAGGCGTGTTCGCGTTTGCGCCGCGAAGGGGCGTCGCTTCTGATCACCGTTGATTGCGGCATTAGCGCTTTTGCCGAAATTGCCGCCTGCCGGGCGGAGGGATTGGATGTGATTGTCACGGATCATCACCGTCCGGCCGAGCAGCGGGTGCCCGATGCTTTGGCGGTGATCAATCCGCTGCAGCCGGGCTGCGAGTATCCGTATAAGCATTTAGCCGGCGTCGGTTTGGCGTTTAAAGTTGCCGAAGCCGTCTGCGGCGCGGCGGCGGCCGCGGAATATTTGGATTTGGTGGCTTTGGGAACGATCAGCGATGTCGCGCCGTTGACCGGTGAAAACCGGATCCTGGTGCGGTCTGGCTTGCGGGCGCTTTCCGTCGCCGCTAAAACCGGACTCCGGGCGCTGATGGATATAGCCGGCATCCGCGACCAGGAGTTAACTTGCCGGCATGTGGCTTTTATGATCGGCCCGCGTTTGAACGCGACCGGGCGGATGGGGTCGGCCGAGCGGGCATTGCGGCTTTTGCTCAGCGATGATCCCGCGGAATCGCTCGGCCTGGCCCAGGAACTGGATAAAGAAAACCGGGAGCGGCAGCGTTTGGAAGCGAAAACATTGCGGGAAGCCTTGGAGATGATTGAAGCCGGTGTCAATTTCACGCAGTCGCGCAGTGTCGTATTGCACCATGAGCAATGGCATCCCGGCGTGATCGGGATTGTCGCCTCGCGGATCGCCGAACGCTACAATCGCCCGACGATTCTCATTTCCAGCGCAGAACAGATCGCCAAGGGATCCGGCCGGTCGATTCGGAATTTTCATCTTTTTGACGCGCTGGCGCAATGCGGGCATTTGTTGGAAGGATTCGGCGGCCATGAAAAAGCTGCGGGACTGACGATCGATAAGGAAAACTTGGCCGATTTCCAGCAGGCGTTTAATGAGACGGCGAGCAATATCTTGGCTCCGCACGACCTCATTCCGGTCATTGATGCGGATATGGAAATCCCCTTGGGAGTTTTGTCGGAATCCCTGCTTGCGGATCTGGATCGCTGCGCGCCGTTCGGAGTCGGCAATCCGCGGCCGGTATTTATTTCGCGGGGCGTGCGCCGGAAAGATCGTCCGCGGCCCGCCGGGCCGGGAGGCAGTATTAAGCTGTGGCTGACCGATGGCCGTGCGACGTGCGCGGCGTATACGGATCGCTTTTCTTCCCTGGAGTGCCCCGCCGCGCAGGCGGAGTGCGCGATCATCTATACGCCGTCGCTGAATGTCCGGCAGGGAATAACGACAATTCAGTTGCAGTTGAAGGATCTGCATTTCGCGCCGGCGGAATGAGCGATGAGGCGCCGGATCAAGTACAGGGCGTGCGTTTGAGCGCGATTGCCGGAACTTGTACTGAGCGTGCGCGCCGGCAGGTGATTTTTTTGACAAGCGCGCATATTCACATTACAATGGAATCAGCCCGCGTATGCGCCGGAGTGCCGCGCCGGGCTGAACGCCGGAAAGACAGCGGCCGGCCGTAGAGAGAGGAAACGTGGTGCACAAAAGAAGCGCGACAGCCGCCGGCATGCTCTTTTTTTTAGCCGTAGTGTTTTGCCTCTGGCCGAGTTTAACCGGCATGGAGCAGCAATGGCAACTGATGTTTATCTACTTGTTTGTCGGTTGGGGGCTGCTGATTGCCGGATTATTTTTTCTCAGCCGTCTTATCAAAAAAGAAAACAATTCTCTGACGAGGCGTCAATGAAGTTCCCTGGGCTTAACCCGGATATTTCAGTGCGCCGGTGAACTATCCGCCCGCCGGGCTGCTGAAGCTTCCCCGGCGGCTCCGTCCTCCCCAGGGTGGTTTGAACGGAATTCCGCACGCGCGCGTTTGCGCTAAGGCGAAACAGCGAGGCGTCGCCAGGGCTCCTCGTTACCGGCGGACAGGCCGGGGCCTGGAAATTGTGAATAACCTGTTCCGGCTGCGTGTGTTGTTGAACGGGAAATGAAGGGCGCGAATCGCCATGTTTAATCATTTTACGGTTCTCGGTGTGGTACTGCTCTATATGGGCGGATTATTTTTTATTGCCCGGTACATCGAAAAAAAATCCTCCCGGATTAAAAAAATTGAAAACAATCCGTTTATTTACGCGTTAGGCCTGGCCGCATATTGCACGACTTGGACGTATTATGGCAGCGTCGGCAAAGCCGCGACCTCGGGGATGCTCTTTCTGGCGATTTACCTTGGTCCGACCCTGACGATCATCTGGTGGTGGTCTATCGTGCGCCGGATGGTCCGCCTGAAGAGTACCTACCGGATTACGAATATCGCGGATTTTATTTCCGCGCGGTATGATAAATCACGGATTATTGCCGCGCTGGCCACCGTGATCGCCCTTGTCGGCAATATGCCGTATATCGCTTTGCAGTTTAAAGCGGTTCTTACAACGTTCGAGATTATGATCGGCGGTACGTCAAGCGCGTCGTTTCCGGGTGATCTGGTTGTGTCCCTGACGATGGTTTGCCTGATGATTTTGTTTACTATTGTGTTCGGCATCCGGCGCTTGGATCCTACCGAGCGTCATCCGGGCATGATGACCGCCGTCGCGGTCGAATCGGGGGTTAAGCTGTTCGCGTTTGTCGCCGCGGGTATTTTTGTCTGTTTTTTTCTTCATGACGGGGTTGGGGATATATTTCGTCATGTTGCGCGTATGCCGGCCGCGGCCGCGCAGCTGTCCGGGCAGGCTCCCGTCGGCGTCATGCAATGGTTGAGTTATCTGGCGCTAGGCATGTCGGCGATTTTATTCCTGCCGCGGCAATTTCATGCGACGGTGGTTGAAAATACCAAAGAGGATCATATTCGAACGGCGATGTGGGTATTTCCGCTGTATTTGTTTCTCATCAATATTTTTGTCGTGCCGATTGCCTGCAGCGGCTTATTGAACGGATTGTCTTTTGATTTGGCGGATCAGTTCGTTCTCTTGCTGCCCTTGCGGCACGGGACTCCCTGGCTGGCGCTCTGTGTGTTTATCGGGGGTGTTTCCGCGGCGGCAAGTATGATCATGATTAGTTCGATGACCTTGGCGACGATGGTCACCAACCATTTGTTTTTACCGGTTATCGCGCATTTGCGGGTAAGCGTGAATGTCCAGCGCCACGTGTTGAAGGTTCGCTGGGCCTCGGCGGCGGGGATTATTATCGGAGGGTATCTGTTTGAACGTGTTCTCTATGCGGACATGTTGGTGAATATCGGATTGATTGCGTTCGCGGCTGCTCTGCAATTCGCGCCGGTGGCGGTCGGCGGTTTGTCTTGGCGCCGTGCTACGGAATGTGGAGCGTTCTGGGGGTTGTCGGCGGGATTTTTTTTGTGGGGATATACGTTATTGCTGCCGGCGCTTGTCCGGAGCGGGTGGCTTCCGGCGAATATAGTGCTGCATGGCCCGGCGGGGGTAGGTTTGCTGCGTCCGGAACAGTTATTCGGCGTTATCGCTTTTGATCCGTTAACCCACGGGGTGTTCTGGTCGATGCTCGCGAATATCGGTTGCTATGTGATCGGTTCTCTCTGTACCGAATCGACAGAAACGGAGCGAAAAATTGCCGAAGATTTTGTGTCGATTTTGCAGGAAAACAAGCCGACCGCGGTGCGCAGCGCCGGCGCGGCCGTGGTTCTGCCGGAAAAATTGGTTTTGCTGGAAAAAGTTCTGGAGCGTTTTTTCCCGACGGCGGAAACCGCGGCGATTATTCAGCGGGGGCGCGCGTCGGCCGGGCTGGGAGACAAAGATATGATTTCCGTTACGGAATTGGCGGCGTTGCA
>JAMWCB010000076.1 GCA_023819605.1 Candidatus Omnitrophota bacterium | reverse complement strand
CGAACTGCGGCGGCAGCCCCGCGAGCAGTGCGTAAGCCATGCCCTGCGGGATGAGCAGCGCGGCCACGATCACGCCGGTGCCGTTTACGCCCTGGGAAAAAGCGCATAATCCCATAGCGCCGTTTAACGCCGTTTCGCCGCTCAAAGGGGATGAAGGTGGCGGCGCGGATTTTTCCTATGGGCTGGTGGACGCGCGCACGCTCACGTTTATTTTGAATTTGATGGAAACCGACGCGTCGACGAAGTTTCTGGCTAAGCCCCGCATCCTGGTGCAGGACCGGGAATCGGCGGAAATCAAGGTGACTGCCGATCAGATCGTTTCGCTGAAAACGACGGTAAACAATCAAGGCGCTTCGACGGTTATTCAAACGGAGGTCGAGCGCATGGAGGTGGGGACTATTTTACGCTTGATTCCGGTGATTAACGAGCAGGAAGGTTTTGTTTCCATGCTCTTGGAACCGTCGGTTTCCCGGCCGATCCTCTCGGCATTTACCGATCCGGCGGGTGTCAATACGTTTATCGATCCGCAAAAGCGCAGTTTGCGCACGGTGGTTATGGTCAGAGACGGCGAGACGGTCGCGGTCGGCGGCTTTATTACGACCGAAGACGAGGAAAAGAAAACAAAAATTCCCTGGCTGGGCGACATCCCCGTGGTTGGCGCGGCATTTCGGCATCAAAAAACTCAGAAAGTCGACAAGGAATTGTTGATTTTTATTACCCCAAAAATCGTGCGCGCCGTGCGCACCGTGGATATGACCATCCCCAGCGCCGGCGCGTCTGCGGAAACGGGCGCGCCGCAGCCGGCAGCGTCCGCGGCGTCGGTAAAACCGTCCGGCGCAGCGCCGGATGAGAGTTCGAAAAAAATTACGGCAGCGTTTCGCGAACAGGAAGATGTGAAGTTGGATTTGACGCTCCAGAGCGCAAATTCCGGCGTGATTAATTTAGCGCGATAAATTACGGCAGGATATCCATGATCAAATCCGATTTAAAATTAGGCGATATTTTAGTCAATCAGGGAATAATTTCCACGGAGCAACTGCGCACGGCGCTGGCCGAACAGTCCGAAAAAGGGGGAAAAGTCGGAGAAATTTTAGTCAACAGCGGCGTGGTCAATGAAAAAGATATCGCGATGGCCCTTTCCAAACAATTCGGGATTTTATACGCTTCTCTGGAAAAGGGGTTGCTGCGGCCGAACCTCCATCAGGAGCTGGAAAAATTAATTCCCGAGGAATACGCGCGGATGCGCGCGGTATTGCCCTTGTCCAAGCATTTGCGCACGGTGACGATTGCCGTCGTCGATCCGCTGGATTTGATTGTCACCGACGACATCATGAAGATGACCGCCTGCGACGTGAATATCGTGATTACTACGAAAACGGAAATCGTCGAAGCGATCGACGCGTTTTATAAAAGCAAGGAAATGCAAAAAAAAGCCATCCAGAATCAGTTTATTTTGATGGATGGGGAAGGCAAAGAAGACGATCAAAAGCTGGATGTGCGGGAAATTTTTTCCGAAGCCGACGCCGCGCCGATCGTTAAATTTGTCGATTTGATTTTAATGGACGCGGTGGAGCAGGGAGCGTCGGATATACACATCGAACATTTCGAGGAACGGGTGAGTTTGCGGTACCGCGTCGACGGCGTATTATACGAAGCGAACGCGCCGGATGCAAAATTGTATTTCGCGATCGTTTCGCGCATTAAAATTTTATCGAAGCTGGATATCGCGGAACGGCGGCTGCCCCAGGATGGGGGATTTTCCATTTCCTTGCGTCAAAAAACTATCGATGTGCGCGTCTCGACGATTCCGACGATTTTCGGCGAAAAAGTTTGTATGCGCTTACTGGACGTGACGAAATTGCCGCTGGAGTTCGGCGCGCTCGGGTATGATAAATGGGATCTGGAAATCGTGCAGCGGGAGATTGGCCGGCCCTACGGGATGATTTTTATCACCGGGCCGACCGGATCGGGAAAATCGACGTCCTTGTACACGATTCTCAATGCGATTAAATCTCCGCGGAAAAATATCGTAACGGTCGAAGATCCGGTCGAGTATAAAGTCGACGGCATCAATCAGGTGCAGGTAAAGCCGCTGATCGGCATGACCTTCGCCAACGCGCTGCGCGCTTTTTTGCGCCAGGATCCCGACGTGATGATGGTCGGCGAAGTGCGCGACTTGGAAACAGCCCAAATGTGCATCCGGGCGGCGTTGACCGGCCATCTGGTGCTGAGCACGCTCCATACCAACGACGCGCCCTCGGCGATTACCCGCATTATGGATGTCGGCATCGAGCCGTTTTTGCTGGTTTCGGCGTTGCGGCTGGTTATCGCGCAGCGTTTGCTGCGGCGGCTGTGCGAAGAGTGTAAAAAACCGCTGGAAACCCTGGATGTGCGTTTCCGCGAGATGAATATCAAAGGCCCGATTTACGAGGCGAAAGGATGCGACCGCTGCCGCTTTTCCGGGTATCGCGGTCGCGTCGGGATTTACGAACTTTTGCCGATTGTCGAAGAAATCCGCAATATGATTTACTACCGCAAATCCAGCGACGAGATAAAAAAACGGGCGGTGGAAATCGGCATGCGCACCTTGTATGAATCCGGTTTGGAAAAAATGAAACGCGGCATGACGACCTTCGAAGAAGTGCTCTCCGTCACGGTCGACGAATAACGCCGGAAATATGCAAACGGCCGCGCCGTGTGCTATACTATACTAAGAGAAAATAGGGAAATTGGTATCCGCGGGTATTTTTAAGGAGCGGAAAGGATATCTCCATGCCGGATTTTTTATACAAAGCGCGGGAAACCGAAGGTACCCTGGTACAGGGAACCATGGTCGCGGACAGCAAAGAAGAAATTATCGAAATTCTGCAGCGGCGCGGTTTATTGATCACGTCAATCGAAGAAATAATTCCGAAAAAGCGCGTTTTAAAACAGGCGATTAACCTATCGCGCGGCGTTTCTCTGTCCCGCCGCGTAAAAACCGATGATTTGTGTATATTTTCCCGGCAAATGGGCACGCTGCTCAACGCCGGCGTGCCGCTGTTGCGTAGTTTGTCGGTTTTGGCAAAACAGGTTTCCAGCCTGCCGTTAAAAAATGCCGTAGAGGCAATCAAGGAGGATATCCAGTCCGGCAGTACGCTGAAAGATGCCTTGGATAAACATCCGAAAGTTTTTTCGAAATTTTGGGTGAATTTAGTCGGCACAGGAGAAGCCTCCGGGCAGCTGCCTTCGGTGTTGGAGCAGATCGCCGAATATTTCGAAAGCTCCGGCGAGTTGCAGCGCAAGGTTGTTTCGGCGTTGGTTTACCCGGGGATTCTGTTTTCGGTTTCGTCGATTTGTATTGTTATTTTTATCGTGAAAATTGTGCCGGTTTTCGCGGAAATGTTTTCCGGTTTTAACGCCGATTTGCCGCCGTTGACGCAGTTTGTCATCGATTTGAGCGAGTTTTTAAAGAAATTCGCGATTCCGATCATCATCGCGATTCCCGTAATTATTTTTTTGACAAAACAGTTTCTGAGCACCGAAAAAGGCAAATTGCTGTTCGATCAATTCCGTTTGCGCTTGCCGGTGTTCGGCAAAATGTTCCGGGATATCGGGATTGCCAATTTCGCGCGGGGATTAGGCACGATGATTTCCAGCGGCGTGCCCATCCTCTATGCGTTTGACATCGTGACAAAAACCGTCGGAAATAAAGTTATGGAAAACGCCTTGGATATTATCAAGGAAAGCGTCCGCGATGGGAAAACGATCGCCGAGCCGCTGGAGCAATCCGGCTTGTTTCCGCCGATGGTTGTTTTGATGGTTAATGTCGGCGAAGAAACCGGGGAACTGGCGGATATGCTCAAACATGTCGCGGATTTTTACGAATCGCGCGTGCAGGTTATGGTCGAGCGCTTATCGGCGCTCTTGGAGCCGTTCATGCTGGTGTTCATGGGCGGGGTCGTCGGTTTTCTGGTGATGGCGATGTTTTTGCCGATTTTTAAATTAGTCACAACCTTTAAGTAATCGAGCGGGAGAGGACGCGACTATGCCGCACAGACCTAAGTATTCGGTACAAACCGCGGGATTTACGGTGGTGGAATTAATCGTTGTTTCGGTGATTGTGATTATTTTGGCGTCCCTATCGATCCCGAATTATATTGATAGTGTCGAACGCGGCCGGGCACGGGAAGCGCTCGCGGTGTTGAACGCGATTATCGCCGGGCAGGAGGTATGTGCCGCGGAACGCGGCGCAAATATCGCGCTGAACAGCGACGCAGCCTGGTTATCCATCGGCATGGCAAATCCGAATTTAAATGCGAACCGGTCGTTTAATTATACCTATGATCCCGGCAGCGGGGTCGCTACGGCCACGCGCCGCAGCGGCGGATATCAAGGCGACACGATTACCATCACTGCCGCCGGCACGATCGGCGGCAGTTGGCATTTGTAACTAATCGAGCGGAGGAGGCACCTATGTCGCGCATGCATACGCAGCGGGTACAAACCGCAGGATTTACGGTGGTGGAATTAATCGTTGTTTCGATGATTGTGATTATTATGGCTTCCGTGGCGATCCCGAATTATATTCAAAGTGTCGAACGCGGCCGGGAGCGGGAGGCGCTCGCGGTGTTGAACGCGATTATCGCCGGGCAGGAGGTGTATTCCGCGGAACGCGGCGCAAATATCGCGCTGAACAGCGACGCAGCCTGGATCGCGATCGGCGTGGATAATCCGAATTTAAATGCAAACCGGTCGTTTAATTATACCTATGATCCCGGCAGCGGGGTCGCTACGGCCACGCGCCGCAGCGGCGGCAATCAAAATGAGACGATTACCGTGGCTCCCGGGGGCATCCAAGGCGGTAGTTGGTCGTTATAGCGAACATGCACAACACAAGAGAAAGAGGTTCTCCGATGCGTTGCGTAAAGGGGTTCACCCTCCTGGAAATTTTATTCTATTGTATCGTGTTGATCATTTTAGTCTCCACCAGCGTGCCGTTGTTTTTACATATGCGCGAGCAGGTGCGCAAAGAGGAGGCCGTTTCAAATTTACGCGTTATTTTAGCGGCGCAGCGCGCTTATTATATCGAACGCAAACAATTTTTGGCATTGAGCCCGACCGGTGCGGGGGCAAAGGCGGAAAATTGGGCAGCATTAGGCATAAAAAATTTTAACGCGGTTGTGCCGCCCATTTTTGAGTATTCATTTTCCGGGGGCGCGACATTGCCGGCTAATAATTGCGGGCGGGCAGTTCGCGCGGACGGCCCGTTCGCCAAACGATCGATATTTATCGATGCGGACGGAACAATCGATTATTCCAAATGGGATTGACCGGCCAGTTTACGGCACGGTGTGTTTCAGAACCGCAAGGATTTCCTCTGCCGCGCATTCACTCGCTTTTTTCTCTCCCAGTTTCGCCCGCATACCGGTTAATTTTGCCCGAATGTGCTCTGCGGATGGCGAGGTGAGAAAATTTTCCGTGGCGCGGGCGATATTGGACGCAGTCGCGGAAAATTGGACGAATTCATCCGCGATTTTTTCTCCCGCCACAATATTGGCCAGGCCGATATAG
This sequence comes from Candidatus Omnitrophota bacterium, assembly GCA_023819605.1. Taxonomy (GTDB): domain Bacteria; phylum Omnitrophota; class Gorgyraeia; order B26-G9; family B26-G9; genus JAMWCB01. The sequence goes on along the minus strand of JAMWCB010000076.1, from coordinate 6,177 downwards.
GGTATTTTAATCAGCAGCCGGGAAATAAACCACGTTAGGAAGCTCGTTCTATACACGATGAGCAACGGTGTGCCGACCAGCGCGGTTTCCAGGGTAGCCGTGCCGGAGCAGACCCAGGCAAACCGGCATTGTTTTAAATACTGATAGTGGTGTTTGTCGATGATCGTTAACGGCAGATCGCCGTGCCGGCGCAGGTGTGCGGCAAGCAGCGCTTGCTCTACCGGCGGCGCCTTGAATAAAAGGAAGCGCAGCGTCGGGTGGGTGGCGCGCAACCGCTGCGCCGCGGCAAGCATGACCGGCAATAAACGGCAAATTTCCATTTCCCGCGAGCCGGGCAGGAGCGCGATGCGCGGGTGTCCGTCTGAAAATGCTAAGGCAAGCGGCGCCGCGGTTTCTTCTGCTTCGCGCAAATGTTCGTGCAGGGGATGGCCGACAAAGACCGCCGGTACGCCGTGCCGGCGATAGAGCTCTTCTTCAAAGGCGAAAACTACGAGCATGCGGTCGACGACGTTTTTGATCAGGGCGATGCGTCCGGCGCCCCATGCCCAGACCTGCGGGCTGATATAGTAGATTATTTTTATTGCCGGGAAATCCCGCCGGATGCGTTGGGCCAGGCGGAGATTAAAACCCGGAAAGTCGATGAGCACCACTGCCTGCGGCCGCTGCTTCGCGATATAGGCCAGTGTTTGGTCGAAAAATTTTTTATAATTGCGCAGATGTTTGATGATTTCCCAAAAGCCGACCACGGCCATACTGCTGAAATCGGCAAACGTCTCCACGCCGGCAGCGCGCATGCGTTCGCCGCCGATGCCGGCCAGCGAAATGTGCGGCATACGTTCGCGCAACCGCTGGGCGAGCAGCGCGCCGTGCATATCCCCGGATGTTTCGCCGGCGATCAGGACGAGTGAGTGTGCCATAGAAGCGGTGATTTACGTGCCAAACAGCGCCTGCCGTTTTTTCATGTGCCGGGTAATGGTTATGGCGATTTTTAACGCATCCCGCGCGTCATGCCCTCTGACGACCGGTTGCGTTTTTTCACGAATACAGCGGAGAAACGACGAAATTTCCTCGGCCAAGGGTTCTTTTTTGGGGATATCCAAATGAGTGCATTCGATCCGCTGGTTCCTTTTCTGATAAAACTGAATTTTCTGCGAAGCGTAATCGGTGCTCAGGTAGGCGTCTTTTTCGAAAATTCTGATTTTACGCATCACGTCGTCGCTGACCCGGCTGGCCGTAAGATTGCACACCGTGCCGTTTTTAAAAGTTAAACGGGCGTTGGCGATATCCTCGAACGGCGAGATAACCGGCAGGCCGATTGCTTCGCAGCGGGACAACGGCGCTTTGACCAGCGACAGGACAATATCGATATCATGGATCATTAAGTCAAACACGACATTGACGTCCGTGCCGCGTTTCGGGAAGGGGCTGAGGCGATGGCATTCGATGAAGCGCGGCGCATGGCATAATTGCTGGATTTGCCGCACGGCGGGGTTAAACCGTTCCACATGGCCGACCTGGAGGATCAGCCGTTTTTTTTCCGCAAGGTTGATCAGGCTGTTTGCCTGCGGCGCGGTCAGGGTGATCGGTTTCTCGATTAAAAGGTGCACGCCGTTTTTCAGGAAATCCCGCGCGATGGCATAGTGGGAACTGGTCGGGGTGGCGATACTCACGGCGTCGACCGCGCCGAACAGCGAGCGGTAATCGGTAAAAGCGGCGGCTCCGCTGGCCGCGGCATGCTGGGCGGCGCGATCCGGCGCGGTATCGCAAATCCCGATCAAGCGCGCGTCCGGGCATTGCGCGTAAATCCGTGCATGGATTTGGCCTAAATGGCCGGCGCCGACGACTGCGACGCGGACTTGTGTATCCATAATACCTATGTACTGTAGCAAAGGAAACGGCGGCTGTCAATGGCGGAGGACGAGAAAAGAAGTGAAGAGTGCACGGTGATGAGTGACAAGTGAAAAACCGAGGGACGAAAGACGATGGACGAGGGACGAAAAAAGTGAGAGGTGATGGAGACAATGCCGAGCCGGTGTGATACAATATTTTAATAATTAATTATTTATTTAACCGAAAGGAGCGAAGTGATGCGTAATTTTTGGGGATTGATGGTGGCGGCAATGGTTTTGACGTGCGGGGTTGGTTATGCGGCAATGGAAGATAAAACAGCGGCAGCTCTGGACGCGGCGCAGCAGTGGCTGGCGGTTTGCGATCAGGGCGATTATGGCCAGAGTTGGGAAACCGCCGCGGTGTATTTTAAAGGCGCGGTTCAGAAAGAGCAGTGGGAGCAGATGCTCGTCGCCGTGCGGGCACCGCTTGGACCAGTCCGGAAGCGTGAAGTGATGGGTCGGGATTACCGCACGGCTTTGCCCGGCGCGCCGGACGGCGAATATGTCGTTATGCAGTTTGCCGTTAGTTTTGAAAAAAAGAATGAATCCGTGGAAACGGTGACGATGATGTTTGAGCAGGATCGCGGCTGGCGAGTGGCCGGTTATTTTGTGCGATAGGCCGGCGCCGGTATTTATCCACGCATCTTTGAAAACCCCGGCCTTTAGGCCGGGGTTGAAAGCGGAATTGCGGGATTCCGCTCAGATACCCCGGGCTTTTCCCGCCACAGTACGCGGGACAGTCCCCCGGGTGAGCTTCATTCCGGAAAAGTCATATTCCGGAAAAGTCATATTCCGGAAAAGTCGTTGACGCCAGTTTGTATTTATAGTAATCTTACCCTTCATGAAGAAGAAAAGACCTGTTCTGCGCGCCCATCTGATCCGCAACGGGATGTTTTTGTTATTTCAGTTGGCGCGCGTCGTTCCGGAAAAAATTCTCTATGGTTTTGTCCGGCGGATGAGCCGGTTGTTGTATCGCTACGGACACCGCAACCGCGAGTGCGCATTGCGGAATATTGCGCTGGCCATGGGGCCGGCCTGCGCGGCGGAAGAGGTGCGCGCCATTTATGCGCGCAGCTGCCGGATGATGGGCGAGGCGGTTATGGATTCGCTGCGCTACGGCGTAATTCCGGCCGAACAGGTACGGCGGCGTATTCAGATGGAAGGTTTTGAGCATATCCGGCAGGCATTGGCGCAGGGCCGCGGTATTGTGGGAGTCAGCGCGCATTTAGGGAGTTTCCCGTTGCTCGGCTGCCGCCTGGCTTTGGAAGGCATCCCGGTTTCGTTTATCGCGCGCCGCCTGCGGGAGCGCGGGTTGGAAGACGCCGGGCTTGATTTCGCCCACCGTTTGAAATTGAAAATTATTTTCAGCCGTCCGGTGATCACCTGTTTGCGCTGGTGCATGCAGGCGCTGAATCGTAACGAGCTGGTCATTTTAGCGGTCGATCAGAATTTCGGCAGCGAGGGAGTGCCGATTTATTTTTTCGGTAAAACGGCGAAAGTCCCCGCCGGGCCGTTAACGCTGGCCTTGCGCACACAGGCGGTTGTTTTGCCGATGTTTATTGTGCGTAATCCGGATAATACGCATCGTTTGATTATCGAAGCGCCGGTGGCGCTGCAAACCGGCGAAAAAAAAGAATTGGACGAGCGGGCGAATATGCAGAAAATCGTCGCGATTATCGAGTCATATATCCGCGCCCATCCGGGCCAGTGGATGAGTTGGATCCATAAACGCTGGGAAATCGCCGAGCCGCCGGAGAATTACCTATGCAATTATTGACATTTATCTACGCAACGTATACAATAAAATAATATTTTTATCACGCTGGTTCGAAGCGGGGAGTTGCCATGAAAAAAAATAAACTGAGAATTGGCTTGCCGAAAGGCAGCTTGCAGGATTCGACCGTAGCCCTTTTAAAAAAAGCCGGTTATTGTATCAATGTTTCGTCCCGTTCCTATTTTCCCACGGTTGACGACCCGGATTGGGAATGTATCTTGTTACGGGCGCAGGAGATACCGGTGTATGTACAAAAAGGAGTGCTGGATTGCGGCATTACCGGGGCGGATTGGGTTTTAGAGCATGAAGCGGCGGTGGTTATGGTTGCGGAGCTGATGTATGCGAAGCAGACGTTGACGCCGGTGCGTTGGGTGCTGGCGGTGCCGGAAAAATCGTCGATACAGTGCGCTCAAGATTTACAGGGTAAGCGCGTAGCTACCGAATTGGTCCAGGTGACCAAACGTTATTTTGAAAAACACGGCGTCAGGGTGGACGTGGAATTTAGCTGGGGAGCGACCGAAGCCAAGGTGCCGGAATTGGTTGACGCGATTGTGGAATTGACCGAAACCGGTTCGAGCCTGCGGGCGCATAATTTAAAAATTATCGATACGCTCTGCCGGTCGACCACCCAGTTTATTGCGTATCAAGGCGCGTGGGACGATACCTGGAAGCGGGAAAAAATGCAAAATATTGCGATGCTCGTTCAGGGTGCGTTGCAGGCGGAGGAAAAAGTCGGGTTAAAAATGAATGTGGCAAAAGACCATTTGGAAAAAATTATCGGTATTTTGCCGGCATTGCGCAATCCCACGGTTTCGGAATTAAGCCGGCCGGGATGGATTGCCGTGGAAATCGTCACGGATGAAAAAGCCGTGCGCGCGCTGATCCCGCAGTTAAAAAAAGCCGGCGCGGAAGGCATTATCGAATATCCGTTGACAAAAGTTATTCCCTGATAAGGAGGTGGCAGGCATGCCGTGCGGAAGAAAACGTAAACGAAAAAAAATCGCCACGCATAAGCGTAAAAAACGCTTGCGTCGCGACAGGCATAAAAAGAAGTAACTAAGCACAAGGCGCCCGGTAGATATGAAGGCGGTCAAGCGAACGTACGCGGTAGAATTGGTCATCGGAGCAGCCGTTGCGGTTGTATGGTGCGGGTGTGCGTCGGTTCCAATGAAACCGCGTACGGATCCTGCGGCTGTTTCCAGCCCCCAACGTATTTCCGATAGCGAGCTGCGGCAGTCGCGGGATGCGCAGTCCCGCGCCTACGGGTATTATTTACAGGGGCTCATCTCCGAGCAGGCCAATCAGCTTGACGCGGCGATAGACGGGTATCAGCGGGCGCTGCGCGCCGATCCGCGCGCCGGTATCGTGGAAATCAAACTCGGGGCGGCATATTTTCGGAAAGGCGATTTCCCGCGGGCGTTGGTTATTTTGGAAAAAGCCGCCGGTGCCGAACCGCAGAATATTGCGGTCCGGCAATTGTTGGCGATAGTCCAGGTGACTATGGGAAGAATGCCGGCGGCAATCGCCACCTATGAGTCGATTCTTGCCGTCGATCCGCATAATCAACAGGCAATGGTCAGTTTGGCGGATCTCTATCTGGTTAACCGCGAGCCGGAAAAAGCGGTTATGTTGTACGAACGTTTGGCCGCACGCAAGGATGCGTCGCCGAATATTTATTTCAATCTCGGGATGCTGTACAGCCAGTTGCGGCGTTACGATGCCGCGATTGAAAATTTAGAGCGGACCATTTCGCTGGATGCGCGGCATGTCGAGGCGTACATGGCGCTGGGGATGGTTTATGAATTAAAAAAAGAGGCGCAAAAATCTCGCCAGGCCTATGAACAGGCGATTCTAACGAATCCGGACAATCCGGTGGCCTATTTCCGTTTAGGCCAGGTGTATGCGGAAAAAGGCGAGTTCAGCGCCGCGCTGGAGCAGTTTCAGCACGTTATCGCGATTAATCCGCGCATCCCGGATGTCTATATCGAAATCGCGCAAATTCATTTAAAACAGAAAAAGTATGATGCGGCGGTCGAAGTGCTGGAAAAAGGGCAGGAGGCATGCAAGGATCCGGCGCGATTTTTTTTGTTTCTCGGAGTCGCGAACAGTTTGCGGGAGAATTACACGGCGGCGGAAGACTATTTTCAGAAGGCGATTGCCGCGGCGGCCGGGAGCGATCTGCCGTTTTTTTATTTAGGCGCGCTGTATGATAAACAGGGAAAGCGCGAAGCGGCAAAGGAGTATTTTTATAAAGCTCTAGAAATTAATCCGCATAACGCCGACGCGTGCAATTATTTGGGATATATGTATGCGGAAGCCGGGGTAAATCTGGAAGAAGCCGTTGATTTGATCGAGCGTGCGTTGGAAGTCGAGCCGGAAAACGGAGCGTATTTGGATTCTTTGGGATGGGCATATTATAAAAAAGGTGATATAAAGGCTGCAATTTCCGTATTAAAAGAGGCATTAAAAATATCAAATAGCGATGAAATTATGGAACACTATGATATTGTAGTC
>JAMWCB010000075.1 GCA_023819605.1 Candidatus Omnitrophota bacterium | reverse complement strand
CGATTTCCTGTCGGACGGCGGGGATTTTACTGAAACTCGTGTCTTCTTTTAATTTCTCATAGGCTTTTTCGAGCGAAATGCCCTCATCCAGCCTTTTTTTCGCATCACTGCGGATACGGGAAAGCCGTTCTTTCGATTCTTTACGCGCAACTTCCAATCGCTTTGTATCGGAAAATTGTTTCAATTTCTGTTCCGCCTGCAACGATTCAATCGTCTTAAATTCCTTAATCCGCCGCAACGAATCCGAACCCGCGATCGCTTCTTTGCGCTCGACGTCGACCGTAGCCGCCGCTGCCTGCGGAACAAACGTCAATTGCACAAATTGCCCATTCCACTGCGAATCCATGGTATAGACCACCGGACGGTCAAACTCCGCGCGAATCTCGACGGTATTGACCTGCTGCTCCCGATAAATCCGCATTTCGCGGATAACCAGTCGCACCACTCCCTGTTTCTTTACGGGTATTTCAATCGGAATGTTATCATATTTCTGGAAGGCAATCCGGCTGCCGACAAGGGTGAACAACACCATGTTTTCTTTCGGGAAATCCTGGGAAAGCACGTTCAGCGGCGGCGATGCATGTTCCAAAACAACAACCAGCGATGCATCATTTTCCTGAATCGAAAATTTGATGAGCCGTGCTGCTTCCTGGGCAAATCCCTGCGAATGGCAGAAAAGGAAGATTACGAAAAAAAAACCGAAAAAAAATTTTCTCACGCGCGCAAATTGAGCTCCTGCAATTCCGTTTGCCATACCCCCCGTCCGTGGCTCATATTATAGGTCAATTATGCGAAAGGCGTCAATAAAAATATTACTATATAGTAAAGACGCGTTTTATAAAGTAATTATTTACTATGAACGATGCAGACATCTTGCCTTGTTCAGCGAAAATAGGATATAATGTTTTTACACGGAGGAAAACAGATGTTACGCCAAAAATTGCTGCAGAAACAAATGCAAAAAATGATTCTCTCGTTAAAAATGCAGCAATCCATGCATATTCTGCAACTGCCGGTCATCGAACTCGATCAATTACTTGAACAGGCGATCGCCGAAAATCCCGTTCTCGAAGAAATTCCGGGATCATCGGCGGACGACGCTTCTCACGCCGAACCGGAAGCCCCGGCGCCGGATTCCCCGGACATCAATCAAGCGTCAGCGCGCGAGTTGGAGTGGCTCAATGAAGAAACCGTGTGGAGCAGCGAAGAACTTGACCGTTCGCGGATCAATGCCGATGAGGAAAAATATGAATTTCAACAAAGCTTATTAAGCAAACCGACATCCTTGTCCGATGATTTAATCCGGCAATTCCGGCTCAGCCACGATAATCCGCTGACGATCGCTATCGCCGAATATATCATCGGCAATATCAATTATAACGGGTATTTGGGCTGCAGCCTGGAGGAAATCGCGCAGGCATTGCACACGCCGATCGATACGGTCGCTGCGGTATTGACCTTGGTGCAACGGCTTGAACCCGCCGGCATCGGCGCGCGGGATTTAAGAGAATGCTTACTGCTGCAATTGGATCGGCAGGGAAAAAACAATTCGCCGGAAGCGCAGTTAATCCGGACGTATCTGCAGGAACTTGCCGAAAAACAATACGCGCAAATCAGTAAAGCCGTGAATATGCCGATTTCTCTGATCAAAGAATACGCCGAACATATCGCCGCGCTTGATCCCAAGCCGTGCCGGATGTATTCCCCGGACGCCTTGCGCATCGTCCCGGACGTAATCCTGGAAAAAACTCCCGGCGGCTTCGATATCACGGTCAATAGCGAACCCTTGCCGCAGGTGCGGATCAATCAGCTGTATAAAAAAATGCTCAAAGAAAAATCCTGTCCGGCGGAAACGCTGAATTTTATCAAAGAAAAATTAAAAACCGCGCAATACCTCATCGACGGCATCAGCCAGCGGCAGCATACCCTGGAGCGCGTCACCCGCTGCATCATCGAAACGCAGCAGGACGCATTGATCGACGGCACCTTCGAGATCAAACCGCTCACCTTGCGGGACATCGCGGAAAAAATCAATATGCATCCCTCGACGATCAGCCGCACGGTAGCCAACAAATATATTCAAACGCCGTACGGCACCGTGCCCTTGAAACGATTTTTCAGCCAGGCCGTCGCCACGGCGCACGGCGATATTTCCAACGAAAAAATCAAGACGGCGCTGACCGAAATAATCATGAGCGAACCGGCCGAGAAACCGTTCAGTGACGAAACCATCGTGCAGAAACTCAATGCGCACGGCATGAAAATTTCACGGCGCACGGTGACCAAGTACCGGCTGGCCTTAAACATTCCGCCGGCCCACGCGCGCCGGCAGCGGCGCAAACAGAACGCCGGATAATCGCCGCATCATTTTCGGCGCACATCCGGCCAAAGGCTAAGGAGCTGATCGATTTGGACAAGCAAGACTCCGGCATTTCTTTTATTTTCCCCGCGTATAACGAAGCCGCGGCGGTGGGATTAACCTTGGCCGCGCTCAAAAAAAATTTGCGCGCCGCAGCCATTCCCTCTGAAATCATCCTGGTCAACGACGGCTCGACCGATGCCACGGCCGCCGAAGCGGAAAAAATAACGGATATCCGGATCATCAACCACCCGTCCAATCTTGGCTACGGCCATGCCATCAAAACCGCGCTCCCGCACACACGCTATGAGTGGATCGGGATCATCGACGCCGACGACAGTTATCCCGCGGACGCCCTTCCGCAGATGTTGGCGGAAATGGCCCGCGGCTTCGACATGGTCGTCGCCGCCCGGCAGAACTTAGCGGGCTTCGATCGGCCGCTCAAACAACTATTGCGCCGATTGTATGTCGGAGTAGTCAATTTCGTAATTATCGGAACTCCGGTCGAAGATCCGAACAGCGGTTTCCGCATCTTTAAAAAAAAGCAGGCCCTGGAAATCTTTCCCTTCTTATGCGGAACCTTTTCCTTTACCACGAGCTTGACGATCATGCTCCTCGGCAATCAGCGCTTCGTGAAATACCTGCCCATCCAACTCAAGCGGCGCCGCGGCGCCAGCAAAGTACGGCCTCTGCGCGATTCCATCCGCACCATCCAATTAATACTGGAAACGATGCTCTTCCTGAATCCTTCGAAATATTTTATTCTGATCATCGCGGCAGGATTTTTCCTGGTTCTGATTCCCAGCTTTATTTTAGCGCAGGCGGCCGGGCCGGCAGCGGCATTCGGTTATCTATTCTTTGGACTCGCCGCCATGCTGACCTTCGCGCTCGGCGCCGTCGGCTATTTAATCCGCAGCACGGCAACCCTGCCGCGCCTGGATACAATCCCTTATGAAAAATAACGTCCTGCTCATCTACCCTCCGATGGGTTTTTCCGGAACATTTGTCTGCCATCCACCGCTCAGCTTAATCTACGCGGCGGCTGAGCTGGTCAAAAAAAAAATCCCGGTAACGATATTCGACGCCCGCACCATGGGCGGCGACTGGAAAAAAAAACTTTCCGAAGTCCTGCGCGACACCCACGCAGGTCTGTCTGCCGTCGGCATCAGCGTCATGTCCGGGCGCCCCATCGCCGCGGCGATTGAAATTTCGCGGCGCGTAAAAAAAATCGCGCCGCACCTTCCCGTCATCTGGGGAGGACCACACGCCACCTTTTATCCGGAAACGTGCTTCCAATGCGCCGACTGCGACTATGTCATCCGCGGTTACGGCAGCCGCCCGCTCGAACAACTGGTCAGCCATCTGCAGCGCAGCGGCCGGCAAACGAGTTCCGGCATTGCCGGAGTATCGGAACGCAACCCGGCCGCGCCGGGGAACATCCTTCACCATCCGGCAACTTCTGATTACGAAATAATTTCGTATCCAGACATACCATACCACCTGATTAACGATTACTCCCCCTACCGGCAACTTGACGGCCCACGGCGGATCTTTTCGCTCTATAGCAGCTTCGGCTGCCCGCACCAGTGCGCGTTTTGCAGTTCGCCGGCATACTATAAAAACTTTTTTCCAAAATACCTGTGCCTGCCGCCGCAGGATGTCGCCGCGCACGCCGAGCACCTCGTGCGCGCCTACGCCGCCGGATACCTCTATTTCATCGACGACGATTCCTTTGTTCATCTTGCGCACATTGACCGCCTGCTCGACGAACTGCTGCGCCGTAACCTGCGCATCGGTTTGGGATTCCGCGGCGCGCATGTCAACGAAATCAACCGCATGTCCGATGCGTTTCTGGAAAAACTAACCCTGGCCGGCACCGATATTCTGCATATCGGCGCCGAAAGCGGCAGCGACCGTATGCTCGCGTTAATGCGCAAAAACTGCACACGCGCAAACATTATCGCGGCAAACCGTAAACTCGCCCGCTATCCCCGGATTAAAGCCGCGTATAATTTTGTTTTCGGCATTCCCACGGAAACATACGACGATATGCGGGCGACGAAAGAACTGATCGAACAATTGGTTGCGGAAAATCCCGCGGCGGTCATTTTCCCGCCGAACAGATACCGGCCGTTACCGGGAACGGCGCTTTTTAATCAGCTGGGAGAACACGGGCAGGCCGCAGCCGTTCCCCGCACGCTGGAACAGTGGTGCGCGGTGGAAGTCGAAGGGCAATTCCCGACGCCCTGGATACGCCCGCCGCAGCAACGGTATTTTAAACTCATCTTTCTGGGATCTTATTTTATCGACCGGAAAATCGAACGGCTCACCTCCGGCAGCCGATCACGCTACCGCCTGCTCCGGATCCTCGCGCGCCTCTATCTGCCGCTGCTGCGCCTGCGCTGGCGGTTCAATCTGTCCGGGTGTCTTATCGAATGGACAATATTCCGGATATTCAAGCGTCGGAGAAGCCGCTGATGAAAACTGCGTTTCATTATACGGCGGTAGGATTAATGCGCTTGCTCAATCGCTCAGGCACGCACCATTCCGCGAGATTCACCGCGGCGGCGATCTCCTATGGTTTTCTCTTGATGCTCCTCGGCGTCTGCCGTATCGCCGTCTTATGCGGCACACCCGACGCGTACTATCATCTCGAAACAATCTATCGCGGCGGCATGGCCGTCGAATTTTTGCACGGGTTGAAAGCGCCGGTCGCGGATTACCTGTACGCCAGTTACCAAAACAGCACTATCGTTATGGGCTTGGCCCTCGTTCCTTTGTTACTACTATTCAAATATAGTTATCTGGCGGTTGCGGCGCTCGCCCTGCTCACCAACAGCGCAACGCTCAGCGTTCTGTTTTGGTTCGCGTATCGTTTTTTCGGACTGGCCGTTGCGATCATCGCCAGCCTTTTGTTCATCTTCCCCACGGCGGATATCGCCGCCTGGCTGATGTCGCCGATCTGGCATTGGGATATCGCCCCGCTGTTTGCCCTGATTTCTTTTTTTATCTACGGCGTACTGTTTTTTCGCGCCAAACCTTTGCGCGGACAGTGGCAGCTCATCGGAATCGCCGGACTCGGATGTATCAACGGATTCGGACTCTACACCACGTATATGCACAGCGTCGCTCTGCTGACGCTGCTGACGCTCTGGCTCATCCATAACCGGCGTTCTTTCCTGTCACCATCCGGCCTTGTTTTTTTTCTCGGCTTTCTCGGCGGCTTCAGTCCCTGGATTTTAACCAAATTAAGCGTGCCGGGAGACCGTCTTGTCCTTTTCTACAACCTCTCCCTCGACCTACCCACAATAAAAAAAATTCTATCCGCCGCCTTGTCCCCGCGCAACTCATTCCATTACCTGCAGTTTCTTATCGACCATTTTTTCGCGTTTTCAATCAACCTGCCGCGCTCTCCGCGCGCGGCGTACCTCCTCAACCGCGCGCCTTTCTTTTTTTTCAGCCTTACGCTGCTCGGAAGTTTTATCGGATGTGCTATCCACGGGATACAACGCTGGAACGCCCGGCAGACAAACCGCGAAAAAACGGCGGCTGCGGCCAATCACCCCGGCCTGCCGGCGCTCTGCGTTTTTCTCCACATCCTGCTGTTTTGGATCGCCTTTATCGGATTTTGCCAAACCACCAATCGATTTACCAGTTTATATTTTATCGCGGTTTACCCGCTGTGCGTGCTGGCGCAGGCGATTTTTTTTGGCAATGCCTGGCGGTTATGCGCGCGGTTCGGCCGCGGCCGGACACCCGCCCGCACGGCGCTGGGCGCGATTGTCCTCGGGTATCTGCTCTTGAGTATAGCGGATTTCTCGACCGACCTGGCTCCGATTCGGCGCGATGCGTTGGAAAACATCGCGCGCCAACGCGGCTACAGCCTGCGCATGTTGGATGTACTGCTCTATCCCTGTCTGAAAAATCCCTTTATCCAAGATGCACGTTTCGCCCGCGTCCTCATCTCCACGGGACGGGAACCGCCGCTTCCGGAAACACGCTATTATTTCGATCTTGGCGTCAGCGCGGGCCTAACCTATCCCCAACGTCTCGCCGAACAGGTCCGGGTGACCCACAAGTATCCGCCGGCCCTCCGACCCTTGCTCGCTCACTGGATCGGATTAGGCATGGGCGACCGTTATGGAAAAAATATACCACTCTGCTGCGCGATGATTGAAAAAAACATACCCGTCTCCTTGCGCCATTTTGTCTATGAAGGGTTGGCCTTTTCTGTCGCGGCAATGACCGCCATCGAGCCTGAATATGCCGATACCGACCTCGCCGCGCTCTTTACGCATATCCCGGACAATTATCGCCACTATTTTTATGCCTACACGGGTTTTTTTGCGAATCGGTTCGCGCGCAAATCCGGAGATTTGTCAAACTTTGAGCAGGCCAGCACGCGCAGCCTCACCGCGCGTGAAATTGACCGCACACAGTATCTCACCGGTTTCATCAGCGCGCTCAACGATCGCTCGATCATCGCGGCAATCGAACATGAAAAACCGCACTGGTATCTGCGCATGCCGGAAGTTTACCGGCACGCGGCTTTTTATCCCGGCGCGCCGGATATGGACATCTGGCATAATGCGCGCTGGCAAAAATATGCCTGGCAGGGAGCCGCCGAAAGCGTTCTCCGATCCGTCTACAGCGGCTTGGCGAACGCCGATCTGAATACTTTTCAGGTGCCGACAAAAAATCTCCATGCCGCGATTCAGCAAACCGCCACGGCATGCCTGCGCGACGCGCGACATTTGACGGCAGCCCGGAAAGAAGCGTTTTACGTTGGCATCGGACGCGGCGTGGGGTTACTGACCTTCGGGCGATTGAACGATTTCGGCTTTTCCCCGGCGGCGATCGTCCGTTCGCACCGGCATTTTTTTTACGAAGGGTTCGGCGAAGCGTTGCGCTGGCGCTATGGCAGCGACGAACAAATAATCCGCGAGCTCATGCTCACCCAAACCCCGCCGCAATGGCACGGCGCTATCCGCCGCGGCGCCCTCCTGCCGGCAGAGTAACCTGCGATGAATTATGCGGGCTAAAACGACCGCGGCGTCGTTTCATAACCGACGCTCAGGCGCAGCGGCGTGAATTCCGGAAAGGCTTTCAAGCGAAAAACAAACCAAAACGTCCGGTCTTGGGTAAAACCGTCTTCGGTCAATTTAATGCCGTAAGTCATTTCCATCAGCCAGCAATGCAAATCACGATATACCGTATATTGCTGCTCCTGAAAATGATCGGTGTAGGATTCGTAGCGGCCGTAGTAGCGCAGTTGCCACAACCGCGTCAACGCGTAATAGATATCACCGGTTACCTGTTCGCTCACATCGCGGTCATACCGCTTGCCCAGCGACAGTTTCCACTTCTCGTGCGCGCCCAGCGCGGACATGTCGAAATTGGCCGTTGTAAACCGCCGCGCGTACTGGTCATATACCGTATCCGAATCAAAACGCAACCAGCGATATGGCCGCACGTCAAACTCAGTGCGCACCGAAGAAAAATGCCGGTCAAAATCATCGCGATTGGCAAAATAATCGACCTGGGGGTACAGGTAGATCAAATCCGCCGTCTCTTCCGCCGCGGTATCGAGATTCTGCCACTTCGTCTGCAGAATATTTTCCAACCCCAGGGTGAACGCATTCTTTTTTCCGATGGCGTCGATCTCATCGAATTGCGGCAAGCGGCCGGCCGGCACCGTCGGCTCATGAATGTATTCATAACGCACCGTCGGCTTGAGCATATGCCGCATGCGGTTGATTTCAATACCGGCGAAATCGCCGCGATAATCAAAAAACCGGAACAACGTCGTATTCATCTCCATCCCGTAGGTATGAATTCCCCGCACCACATCCTGGTCTCCTTCCGGATCTTTGGAATAATACGTCTGCCGCATTCCGGTAAACGGGGTCAGGGTAATCCAGGCGAGACTATCCGGCAAATGCGTCGGATAGGATAATTCCTGAAACACATCGATACGGTTGGCATCGGTATCCAGTTCGCTGCCGGCATTTTTCTTTTGCAAATTACCGGCCGCCAGGCGCGTGCGGTAATAAAAATTTGAATCTCCCAACGCCCAGGCATTACCCGTCAAAACCGCCTCCGGCAAGCGCTCCACTTCCGAATAAAAATTATTGGTGCGCACCCGCGCATAGAGCAAGGCGTTATATGCCGGATCCGCATAGCTGACCGACGCTTCCGATGCCGGCTGGACATTGGCTTCATATTCGCGGTAGAGATAATCTTTACTAAACTCGATATCGCTCAACTTGTTATATTCGAGCATGGCCAGCGTCGCGGCATTAACTTCCCAGCGATGCTTGTATTGGCCGCGGTAACGCTCCCGTTCCCGCGGCGGATCGTCGTTTTTATTTTCATCGTTGGTGTAATATGTTTTCATGGCGCCGCTGCCGTAAGCCGGCGTGGTAAAATCGACATCCAGGCCTCCCGCTGCGCCGCGCAACTGCCGGTAATCCGCATGCACGGTCGTCTTCGTCGAATCATTGATATAATTCCGCCAGGAAGTCAACGCAAACGTCCCCCAGTTTTTGCGCCGTCCTATCTGCACGGAAAAATTCGATTCTTTCCACAACAAAGAATATTGCCAATAAGGGAAATAGAGCACCGGAACCTTGCCCAGATACATTACGGCGTGCTTGGCGACGATCCGTTGGCCGGGATAATACTTCATTTGCCGCGCCGTGACCCGGTAATGCGGCTGTTCCCGGTCGCAGGTGCTCACCCAGCCGCGCTCAAAAATCGCTTTTTCCCGGCTGCTCCAAATCGTTTGCGCGTATCCGTACCAGGGCGGGATGTGCGCGTTAAATTCCATCAATTCCGCTTGTTCCGCGACAAAATCATAACGTAAATTTTCGCCCGTCGCGACCCGTCCGCCCTGGGTCAACACGGTTTGCAACGGCGCAAACGCCTGCCGCCGGCGCAAATCAAAATCGATCCGCGCCGCTTCGATAACCGCGTCCTGGTATTCCGCCCGCACCTGGGGCGGCCCGGCTATAGATTCCTGTTCCGGCGTGAACACATACCCCATTTGCGTGTCAAAATTATAGAGCAGCTTTTTACCGCGCAGCGTGATGTCCTGGTACGTCATCGTAACATTGCCGCCGGCCTCCGCCGTTGCCGCGGCGACATCAACCTCAATCATATCGGCTTTCAGACGCGCGCCTTTATACGTAACCGTCACCTTGCCTGTCCCGATGAGGCGGTTTTCTTCCAGGCGGTGCTCAACCGTTTCGGCATCAATCTGGAGGCTGGTTCCCGGTTCGGCTAATTCTGAAGTTACGGCAGGCTGCGCCGCGAGCATATCCGGTATACCGATCAAAAAAATAAAAATCAGGCAGGCCCGGCGCACCATTTGAAAAACAAACAGTTCAGGTATACGCAACGACTCCCCCTTATACGCCGCGGTTGCTCTGAACAGGGAACCGCCGAATCAGGAATTTCATCGGCGGCAAGGCGGCCGGCGATAAACAACCGTCCCCTCGCGCCGGCGTTTATTCCGCGGCATGGACTCACCCGCTTCCGCGGCGCCCCGGTTATTCGATCCCGGCGAAACGAGAATAACTCAGCTACTCATTACGGTCGCTCAATGCCAACGCTGCCGCGCCGATAATCCCGGCTTTTTCTTTACACTTTGATGAGAGAATTTGTAACTTTTGGCAGGACACACTGAACGCGCGTTCCCGAATCGTGCGCCGCATCGGATCGAGAATCAGTTTACCGGCATTGGCCACACCGCCGCCGATAACAATCACCTGCGGATTGAGCATATTGACCACGCTGGCCAATACTACCCCCATATGCACGCCGACTTCATTCCAGAGATTCAAGGCGAACGGATCTTTCCGCCGGCCGGCATCACTGAGCATTTCCAGGGTCAAATTCTCGTATCGTCCGTTCAAGCGTTCCCGCACACTGCTTTTCGCGCCCTGACGCAAGCGCTGGACAGCCTCTTCCAGAATAAACCGATTTCCCACGTACCGCTCCACGCAGCCGCGGCTGCCGCACTCGCACGTCGGACCGTTTTTATTGATGGAAATATGCCCGATCTCGCCGGCGGCGAAATTCGCGCCGCGGTAAATTTTTCCATCGATAATGATCCCGCCGCCGACGCCGGTGCCCATCGTCACGCAGACGCAATCTTTAAACCCCTTTGCCGCGCCGTACTTGCTCTCCGCATACGCCATAAGGTTGGCGTCATTATCGACAAAAATCGGAACTTTAATTTTCCGCTCCAATTCATCCCGCAGGGAAACATTACGCCAATCATGCACATTCGTCAAATCCAGCACCGTGCCGCGATGGAAATCAACCCGGCCGGGAACGCCGATGCCGACACCGCGCACCCGCAATCCTTTAAAAGTGCTTTCCGCCTTTAATTTGATAATCCGGATAATGAGCTGTTCGATCAGCCCCTGCCGGGAATATTGCTTGGTCGGAAAAAAAGAATAACCGACGATCTTATAATTGCGCTCTTCAAAACGAACCAAGGCGAGCTTCACATACGTGCCGCCGAAATCAACGCCGATCGACAAACGCGACGCCGGCGATTTCTTTGCTTCATTTTCCATAGAGAGACATTCCTCGTGCTGCCGTAAAACCACGGCTCAGACAATCGTTTTTTCCGTTGCCTGGTCAAAAAAATGAATTTTTTTCATATCGAACACCAATTCAATCGTATCATGCATTTTCGGCTTATTATGCGCGCCGACCCGCGCGACGAAGTCGCAACATCCGCCGATTTTTAAATACAGGAAGGTCTCCGAACCCATCGGCTCGACCAGTTCAACCTGCGCGGAAACCGTCTGTTCCGGCGGCGCGATCGTGGCAAACAATTTATCATAGATGTCTTCCGGGCGCACGCCAAAGAGGACATCTTCCCCGGCATACGGGGCGATCTTATCGGCCATCTCCTTGACGATCGCCAATTTAAATCCTTCCTGGATAAAATAGAACGCGCTGTTTTTCTTCAAAATTTTACCCTGGATAAAATTCATCGGCGGACTGCCGATAAACCCGGCGACGAATTTATTTGCCGGGCTGTCATACAAGGCCAAGGGGTCGGCAACCTGCTGGATCTCGCCATCCTTCATGACGACTATCCGATCCGCCAGGCTCATCGCCTCCGTCTGATCGTGGGTAACATACACCATGGTCGTGTTCAACCGCTCATGGAGCTTCTTTAGTTCCGCCCGCATAATCACGCGGAATTTGGCGTCGAGATTGCTCAGCGGCTCATCGAAGAGGAATACCTGGGGTTTCCGGACGATCGCCCGGCCGATGGCCACCCGCTGGCGCTGTCCGCCGGAAAGCTGTTTCGGCTTGCGTTTTAAATACTGTTCGATATTCAAGATCGCCGCCGCCTCCTGCACCCGCTGGTCGATTTCCTGTTTATTCATGCGGCGCAA
>JAMWCB010000074.1 GCA_023819605.1 Candidatus Omnitrophota bacterium | reverse complement strand
TCAAGGGATCGTGGTTATGTTCTTTCAATTGGTGATTGTCGGTGTAATAGTCGGCCATGCGCATTTTTGCGATATCGTGATAATACGCGCCGACGCGCGCCAACAAACTGTTTGCGCCCACCGCCTCCGCGGCCGCTTCCGCCAAATTGCCGACAATCAGGCTGTGATGATACGTGCCCGGCGTCGCCATAACCATTTCCTTCAAAGCCGGCTGATTCAAATCCGACAATTCCAGCAAACGGATATTCGTCGTAATCCCGAACAGTACTTCGAGCATCGGCAAAACACCGGTAACGATAATCGTCGAAAGAATACCGTTGAACATCCCCCAGGCAGCCGTTTGCACGACGCCGCCCAACGGCGCGTAATCGCTTAACCGCAAGGCGGCGATAGCCAGCATTTGCGCCATGCCGGAAAAAATCCCGGCGCGCGTCAATGTGCGCCGGTGCCGCACATTTTTTACCCCGTAGATCGCCACAATACAACCGGCAAGCATCGCGACGAAAACATCAAAACGCGCCGTTAGGCTCATCATCGCCACGAGCAGGCAACCGATCATCGAGGCCAGCATGGCCAGCACCGGATTTACCAGAATCGTCACAAGCATCGCCAAGCTCGGCAGCGGAATGATAAACGCCGGCCAGCCGGTCCAAATAATCCCGCGCGCGCCGTAGATCATGCCGAGGAACACCACGCTCACCAGCACGACTAATTTTGTACTCAACGATAGTTTCGGCAAAAATGTATTCAGGTACGCGACGGCGATAATCGCGCCGATGACAAACAAAAGAACGAAACCAAAGACCGAACGCAGCCGTTGCGGCCGCATCTGACTGGCCTGCAAAGCCGTGAGAATCTGCTGCTGCCGGACGGTAATCCGTTCGCCCCGCTGGATGATTAATTCATTTTTTTTTATTTCAACGCGGTCATGCTCATCCGCGGCAAAAGAAAAATCAAACGGCGCATACACATCGTCCATACTCACGTGGCCGACAGAAATATTCCGCTGCACCAGCCCGCTGCCCGGCAAAAACACGACAAACGACAAAAGGATCAGCGCCGTCAGCACCAACAGCTGCGCCACCGGCGCCGGCGATGCACTGCCCGGTTTAAACTGCTTTTTGAGCGTTAACGCTTCGTTTTTCTTTTTTTTCTTCAAAAACCGCATAGGCCTTAATGATTTGTTGAACCAGATTATGCCGCACGATATCCTGTTCGTCCAAGTACATAAAACGGATTCCCGCAATGCCTTTCAAAATCGACTGCACCTGAATCAACCCGGAAGATTTATGCACCGGCAAATCAACCTGCGTTATATCGCCGGTAATCACCGCGCGCGAATCAAAACCCAGGCGCGTCAAAAACATCTTCATCTGCTCAGCCGTGCTGTTCTGCGCTTCATCGAGAATGACAAAGGAATCATTCAACGTACGGCCGCGCATATAGGCCAACGGGGCGATTTCAATCACGCCCTTGTTCATCAACCGCCCGATCGTATCCGAATCGATCATATCATACAACGCGTCATACATCGGACGCAAATACGGCGTTATTTTTTCCTGCAAATCGCCGGGTAAAAATCCCAGATTCTCCCCCGCCTCCACTGCCGGACGGGTTAAAATAACCCGATTGACCTGCTGCTGTTTGAGCGCCGCAACCGCCATGGCCATGGCCAGATAGGTTTTTCCGGTACCGGCCGGTCCGATACCGAATACGATATCGTGCGTTTTCATCGCGTCCACATACGCCTTTTGCCCGCGTGTTTTCGGCGTAACCCACTGGCGTTTGGACATAATTTCGATGCGGTCAAGAAAAATCGTGTACAAGGGGACATGGTCTTTATCCGCCACGCTGCGCAGCGCATTACCGACGTCATGCGGCCGCAACTGCCCGCCCAGGCGGATTATTTCGCGCAATTCGTGAAAAAATTTCTCCGCGATATGGACCGGCTGCTCCTTACCCTGAATAATCAGCCGTTCGCCCCGGTACACCACGCTCACGCCTAATTCGGTTTCCACCGCGCGGGCAATCTCGTCGTTGCGGCCTAAAATAAGCGCCGCTTCTTCCGGCGTGTGCACACGTATGGTTTTTTCTAACCGTGTCGTTGTCTGTGTCATCGCGCCCCGCCGTTACGGCAATTTCAATTGCTGTCCCGGGATAATTTCATCCGGATTAGTCAAGACATCCTGATTCGCATCAAAAATCGCCCGCCACAACCGGCAATCTCCATAAACAACCCGGGCGATCGACTGCAAATCGTCCCCGACTTTCACTGTATACACGGAATCTATCGGAGCGGCGCGCGCCGGAACGTCCGCCGGATAGGAAACAAACACCGTGCGTATGCTTGAGCTTTGTTTTTCCAACGGCATACCGGGCGCACCGAAAAAAATCTCTTCTTCGACGCGCATTTCCGCTACCGGCAAATGCACCGTAGCGGCAGGGGCGCGCGCCGGTTCCGGCAGCGGCGCACGCATCGGTTCAACACGTTGCGTTGTTCGCGTCAAACATCCCTGGAGGCAGATTACCGCGGCAAGCGTAATCATTCCTGCACGACAACTCAATCGATCCATCCGATACGGAATCCTCCCTGATGCGGCCGTGGGCTGGGCAGTTACCGGTACTGACGGCTGTCTACCGCCGACACACGCTCACGAACCTGTCCCCGTGCACACAAAAATTAACCGACGACGATCCGCATAATGAATCATGCCGCAGTGAACCGGGTAATATGTATAGACGTATCTTACCATAGCGGCAGTTACAATAGCAATGCCTAACCAGGATATTTCACCAGGAAAGTGAACGGTCCGGGTTAGGGATTTTTATTTTTATTTTTATTTTTATTTTTATTTTTATTTTGATATTGACATATATAAAAAATTTGATAAAATTTTATATTTACTATGCGTAAATTTCGTTTTCCCTATGTATCGAACATCCTATTGGCCGTAGCGATCGACTGCACTTTTTTGTGCCTGCCGGTGCTGCCGGCTATCGCAACGCGCGAACAAACCGGATATTGCCTCCTTTCGCCGCGCTTGGGTATCAACGATACTGCTCTGCGCCGCGAATTTCCGGACAACGACGCATCGCTGGTTATCGCCTATCCGACCGGCGTTCAACACAATCTGACTGAACAAACGATGAGCGCGTTGAACCGCTCCCCCCTCGCGGAAGACAGCCGCTTAACCCTCGCGAAAAGCAAAGCCGGG
Organism: Candidatus Omnitrophota bacterium; assembly: GCA_023819605.1. Taxonomy (GTDB): domain Bacteria; phylum Omnitrophota; class Gorgyraeia; order B26-G9; family B26-G9; genus JAMWCB01. Next base: position 8,659 of record JAMWCB010000074.1, on the reverse strand, counting down.
GAATTACTACGAAAACTTTCCATAACCGACGTCGATCCTGCAGCGATCAGCCTGGCCGGCACGGATTCCCTCCCCATGGCACCGGAAACCGCCGAGCTGCCGCATGCTTTCGCCGTGCGCATCCACGACCGCCTGATCATCTATCTGTCCCCGGCGCTCCGCGAGGCAATCGACTCCTCAGATCAGCTCTTGGCCGAAGTTATGGATTATTTCTGGCAGCGGGCGGTACATCAGCTGAGCGCGCCGGATGCCGAACAACGGGCGAATTTTTTCAAAACATCGGCCGAGGGAATCAGCGCGCGGCATGAATTTTTTATTGACGCCTTTCTGAATAAGTTTAAAACAAAACCGGCGGAGCTATCGGAAATTTCTTCGCTCTTCGGCGGAATCAAGGATATCGCCTATACGCGGGCGTTGAGCGCTTATATTGAAAGCAAACTCGAAAACAAAACGCGCAGCCTGCCGGCCGCGGTAAACTGGGAAAACATCGACGGGACAACGCCGTTATTACTCCAGGCCGCTTCCCTCGGACAAATTGCCGTAACCACGCTCTATACTATTCTGCTCAACGTCGGTTTTTACGGCGCATCGTTCTATCTGCTCCGGGAAAACGACCGCGGCGACATTGAATACTGCGATGCGGGCTGGGCAGGCATGCAGCGCAAGCCCTGGGAAGAGGTCTGGCGCGTCTTACCGCAGCGCGATGAAAAATATTACGCCATACAGCAGACGAGTTCTCAAGATCCGATCTTGTATATTTCCAGCCGCAAAGACAACCCGGGAACATTCACCCCCTGGGTGTTAAAGGATGTATTCCTCTACCGTTTCGGCAAGGATTCCTGGATCAGTAAAACGGTCAGCGCGTTTGTCGACCGCTTTAACGGCAGAACCGACCAGCTTTCCCGCATCGGTTTATCGTTCATCCAAACAATCGCGCCGGCATGGCTGGCGCGGGTCGATGAATCACTGCACGTTGTCATTCGGGATAGCCGCGGGAAACCGGCCGCGTGTATTTTGATTAATAACTGGCGCACCGGCCAACCGCTCTTTGACCGAAATTCTCCCCAGAGTACAGCGGAAAAAAAACAGGCGCTCGCCATCATCGCACGTCAGGCCGCGCTGGCTTTTGAAACTTTTTCGTATAAGGAACAATTTGCCTTCGACCGGACCCATTTCAGCGAAAACATCCGGCGTTTGCGGCAGATCATCTCGATCCATGAAGAGGTTTTCCGTTCCGTACATGCGACCAAAAGCAGTTGGGTCGGCGTCACCGGTTTTGCTTCGCGCACCTGCTCGCTTATCGCGAACCTGCCGCAAACGCCGGCGGACGCCGACGAGAACCGCTTTAGCCAAATTCTCCACGCCGTCGTCGCGCTCGGAAAATTAATGCACGAACCGGTTTATCGGCAACAAAACACGAATTTTATCGAAGATTTCGAAAAAACGAAAATAGGCCCGCTGAACGAACCGGTGCAGCTTCTTTTGGCGCAATCGCTGCAATTTGCCCAAACCCAAGAAGCCGCGGATATCGCTGCCGATCAAGACCGGTCGCCCGAACCGCTGCCCGCGCCGGACGCCGCGGCAGAAAACCGGCCGGCGGACATGGCCAACCGTTTGCGGCAGATCGCGGATAAAAACCGCGCTTTTGCCACAAGCGTTGAGGAACAACGCTCACTCATCCAGGCGCAGGACGAGCTTATCGCACAAAACACCCGCGCGGTGCACGAATTTCTCGCGGCAATACAACCGCTTTACGATTTCCTGGAACAGTTGGTTGATTTTTTCCCGCAGGAAGAAACCGTTTCGGCCATCCGGTCGGAAACTTCTGACGGGGCGGAGGTGAGCGCGCCAGGTCCCGCGGCCGTGCATAGTGCCGTGATCGGTCAGGCAGTCGCGGACATAGCCTGCGGTTTACGGTTTATCGCCGGCGCCGGCGAACTGCCGCCGGCGGTTACGGACATGATCCCGCCGCATCTGGCCGCCTCGATTACCGCCGCGATCGTCAACCACTATCGCACCGCTCTGAACGACATACTTTCTGCTCCGCTCCGCCCAGCGGAAAAAAAATTTTTGCGCGCGATTCCCGCGGAAAAGCTTGGCACGACTTTCTCTGCAGTAAAAAAATATAGCACATCCCTGTTAAATTACCATGTTCGTTTTCTACAGGCAGCCAGCAGCTCGTCGGAAGAGTCGTCCGCAGATAAACTGCATATCGAACGCGTCAACCTCTCGGAAGCGATCACCGAAAACATTACCCGATTTTATCAAGGGGTGCATCGCGGAGCCGGTGCGCTGAATTTTGACATTTCGATCAGCCCGGGATGCTATGCGCAAACGGACATCCGCGAGGTTCCGCTGATCATGCTGAACCTGTTGAGCAACGCGATCAAATATTCTCCCGTCGGCGGCACCATACGCGTTATGCTTGAGCCACGCCGCCTCGCGGATGGGCGCATGGTGATCGCTTTGAGTGTGCGAGACCAGGGAATCGGCATTGACCCGGCAAAATTGCATCTGATCGGAAAACCCTACGAACGGCTCGGCCGCGACCGATCGACGAACATCAAAGGCTCCGGAATCGGACTCTCGTACGTGAAATCCGTGGTGGAACGTATGCACGGGGTATTCGCCGCAAAAAGCGAAGGCGAAGGAAAAGGGGCTGAATTTATCGTTTATTTCCCGGCCGCGAAGCAACAAGGGTATCCTGCAAAAAACCCGCCGTTAGAGCGGCGTACTGCCGAACTGCCTCGCCGCGATTCCGCCGTCGAAAACAGCATCTAAGCCGATCGCGTTAATTATTGCAATCGGCAGATAATCTGCACGATAAACCCTATACAACCGCCGGCGGCAATTCCACAAAACTCATCGTCTTCGTCGGACAAACGCTCACGCACTGCCCGCAGCCGGTGCAACGCGTGTAATCGATGACCGCGAGATTATTTTCCAGGCGAATCGCCTGCGCGACGCAAGCTTTGACACACTTGCCGCAGGCGATACATCCAACGGCGCAGCGTTTCATAACCACCGGTCCCTTATCGCGCGAATGACAGCGGACAAAAATTTTCGCCGCGCGCGGCACCATAAAAATAATTTTTCGCGGACACGCCGCCACACATTTGCGGCAACCGCGGCAGAGTTCCGGGATAACGCGCGGCAATCCTTCCGGCTGCACGCGGATAGCCTGAAACGGACATACTTCAATGCAGGTTCCCTGTTCAAGGCACGCCGAGCCGCACGCTTTCTGTCCGCCCAGCGTTTTCGCCGCGATACGGCAATCGGCAACGCCGGTATAGGCGAACGTATTCCTCGCCCGCTGTCCGCCGCCGCAGGCAATCAGGGCCATCTCTTGCGCGGCCTCCTCCACCGGCTCGGATTCCGGCTCGAGGGCATCGGCGATATCTTTCTTTTCCGCGGCAGTGCACAGTGTGCAAACTCCGGCAACATCCCGGCCGCCGTCCGCCGGCGTACCGCAGGCGCACGCGGCCGGCGCCGCTTGCCGTAAAAAAGCTTCTATTTTCTTGCGCGCCGCCGGCGACGCAACGACACAACCGGACGGCTGCACCGTGCCGTCTGCCAGCGCTTCGGCAAAATTCGCGCATCCCGGCTGTCCGCAGGCGCCGCAATTGACGCCGGGCAGCAAGTCCGTTAAACGACTCACCCGCGGGTCGGCCGCAACATACAGTTTTTTCGAACACCAGGCTAAAACAATACCGAACAGAAAACCCAATCCTCCCACAATCGCGGCTGCCCATAATACCCGCATCATCGCCCACCTCCGCCGAAACGCCGCGGCACGACATAGCGGTCAATGAGCGGAACCGCCGCGTTCATCAAGAGAATCGCGTATGAAACTCCTTCCGGATACCCACCCCATAGTCTGATTATCGCGGTGATCAAACCGCAGCCGACACCGAAAATACATTTGCCTTTTTTCGTCAGCGGCGCCGTTACATAATCCGTGGCCATAAAAAATGCGCCAAGCGTCAAACCGCCGGCTAAAACGTGCACCGGCCAATTGCCGGTGAACAATCCCTGGCCGCCGAAGCACCAACTCACTACCGCCACCGTACCGATAAAGCTAGCCGGGATATGCCAACTGATGGATCCCCGCCATAACAAAACAGCCGCACCCGCAAGCAAAGCGGCAACACTGGCTTCGCCGATGCACCCGCCGCGGCGCCCTAAAAATAAATCCCAGAGCGTGTACGGAATAATTTCCGCTGCCGTGATGATCTGCGTTTGCTGTACGGAATCTTTCAAAATAGCCAGCGGCGTCGGCGCGGTAACCGCATCCAACCCGAACATCGGCGGCGCCGGCCACCGCGTCATCAACGAAGGAAAACTGGCCATTAAAAACACCCGGCCGACCAAGGCCGGGTTAAAAATGTTGCCGCCGAGGCCGCCGAACACCGCTTTCCCGAAAATAATCGCCACCGCGGCTCCGAGCGCAGCCAACCACAACGGAGCCTGCGCCGGAAGATTATACGCAAGCAGCAAACCGGTCAGGCAGGCGCTGCCGTCGCCGACCGTCAGAGGACGCGACTGCAGGCGGCAGAACAGCGCTTCGGTCAGAGCTGCCGTCCCGACTGCCGTCAGCATAATCGCGGCCGCGGAAATTCCGAAGACATTCCAGCTGACGATGCCGGAAGGGATCAAGCAAACAAACACGGACCACATGATCCGCGCCGTCGATTCGGAACTGCGCACATGCGGCGAACTACTCACCGATAAAACAACGGTATTGGACTGCGCCTGGCTCACTTCGCCCCCACTTTTAATAAACGGATATGTTCCAGAATACGCCGCTTTGACGGACAGACGTACGTACAGACGCCGCATTCGATACAATCCGATGGATTATAGACACGCGCACGTTCAGCCTGCTTCATCTGCGCACACAGGCTCATTGCGTAAGGCAACAACTGCATCGGACAGGCATCAACGCAGCGCGCGCACCGGATGCACGGTTGTTCCGGCGGCAGAACCAACTCCGCCGTTGACAGCACGAGAATACCGGATGTTCCCTTGACCACCGGCACCGCATCGGAAAATTGGGCCAGGCCCATCATCGGCCCGCCCATGACAATCTTGCCCGCCGGTGCGGTAGTCCCGCCGCACCAGGCAATCAGCTCCGCAAACGAGGTCCCCAGGCGAACACGAATATTTTTCGGTTCGCGCACGGTTGTGCCGGTAACCGTAACCGTGCGCTCATAGAGCGGCTTGCCTTGAAAAACCGCCTCCGCCGCAGCAAGCGCCGTACCCGCATTACTCACCACCACACCGACGTCAAACGGCAATTTACCGGGAGGAACTTCCCGATCGACCAGGGCTTTTATCAACTGTTTTTCCGCGCCCTGGGGATATTTTACCTCAACCGGTACAACGCTGAACGGCAGCTTCAAAGCGCTGACGCGTTTCTGAAACGTTCGAATGGCTAACGGTTTATCATCCTCGATACCGATATAAACTTTTTCCACACCCACCGCCCGCTGGAGCAACCCTATTCCATCGAGTATCTCATCCGGACGCTCGACCAGCAAACGGTAATCACAGGTTAAATACGGTTCGCATTCCACACCGTTAATAATCAGCACATCGACCGGTTTCTGAGGCGAGAGTTTCACATGGGTCGGAAACGCGGCGCCGCCCAAACCGACAATGCCCGCCGCGCGAATCCGGGAGACCAACTCATTCCGCGATAGGCCGCGCGGATCGCCGGCCGGTGTAATCGCCGGATCCTGCCGGTCCGCACCGTCGGATTCGATCGTCACCGCCGGCGCGCTCCCCAGCACTGGGTGCAACGCATCGCCCACAACGGTAACTTTGCCGGAAATACTCGCATGCACCGGCGCGGTAATCAAGCCTTCCGCGTCGCCGATTTTCTGCCCCGTCAACACGGTATCACCGGCCTTAACCAGCGGGCGGCAGACAATCCCGGCATGCTGGGCCAACGGAATGACCACCCGCGGCGGCAGCGGCGCGGCCACGATCGCCGCATCTCTGGTTAATTCTTTATGGCTCCAGACATGCCAGCCGCCAACGAATGTTTTATTGCCCATTATTCCCCCTGGCACGCAATGCTTTTAACATCGCGCCGCAGTTCACCTTCGCTTTATTCACTCGGACAGCGCGCGGGAGAAGCCCGCTGCGCATTTTCACCGCGGCGAGGAACGCGCCGCGAGCAAATTTCATACTATCAAAACATCCCGCGCATTGCAAGCGCTGAGCACTCGACGGCTTATGCACGCTCATTTTTTTTCGACCGGCTCATCAGCGAATCTACCGCCCGGCGCGGATTTTTTTTCCGAAACAGCCCCTGGTATACCTCCCGCGTTATCGGCAAGTCCACCTGGTATCGATGCGACAACGCCCGCACGGCCTTTGTCGCCTCGACGCCTTCGATGACCATTTCCGTTCCGGCGAGAATAACGGACAAGGCGCGCCCTTTACCGATTTCCTCTCCCAAGCACCGATTCCGGCTGCGCGGGCTCAAACAGGTAGTCACCAGGTCGCCCATACCGGACAAGCCGCTGAAGGTATCGTACCGCGCTCCCATGGCCACCCCTAAACGAGCCATTTCCGCCAAACCGCGAGTTAACAACGCTCCCTTTGTATTCGTGCCGAACCCCAACCCGTCGGCGATACCGCAGGCAATGGCGATAATATTTTTCATCGTCCCGGCAAGTTCGACACCGACGACATCGCGGGCTGTATATACCCGGAATTCCCGGCGCATCAATACATCCTGCGCCGTGGCGGTGTGGGCCGGCGAACCGGCGCACACCGCCGCGGACGGGACGCCGCGCGCGACTTCATAGGCAATATTCGGGCCGGACAACACACACAACCGGATATTACCCAATTCCGCACGAATCACTTCCGACATGCGCAGCAACGTCTGCGGCTCGATTCCTTTGGCGGCGCTGATAAACAACGGCTTCTGCACGGCGCAGGAATTGATTTTTTTTAACACACCGCGCAAATACTTTGACGGCACCGCCAGAATAACCACCGCGGCGCTACGCAGCGCCTCCTCCAGGTCTGCGGTAATTCGAACCGGCGCCGGAATCGATATCCCGGCAAGGAATTTTTTATTTTCGTGGGTGCGGCGCATCGCCGCGGCGTATTCCGCAAACGCGCTCCAGAGGCATACCTCCGGCTCCGCTTTTTTCCCCAAAAGGATCGCCAGTGCCGTTCCCCAGCCGCCATCGCCGATAATCGCAATCTTCATCTTTTTTTAAACACCGAATGTTCGCGCCCGGAGAGCAACCGCTGAATATTTGCGCGATGTTTGGCGGTAATCAATACCGCCAATGCGGCGCCGAGCAGAAGATACTGCTCCGGCGCACGCATGGCGAGTAAAAAAAACGGAATCGCCAGGCACGCGGCAATCGAACTGGCCGAAACATATTTCGAAACACCGAGCGTGGCGATAAACACTATCATTCCCCCGGCTGCGGCCGCCGGGCTGACCCCCAGAATAACTCCCAGTCCGGTCGCCACCCCCTTACCGCCCCGGCCGCGCAAAAAAATATTGAAAATATGCCCGCAGACCACGGCAAAGCCGCACACTGCCGTAAGCGCCGCCGGCTCAATCGGCGGCCGGCCGGCGAATACGCCGCCAACCAACCGCACCGCCGCGAATCCCTTAGCGACATCAATCAACAAAACGATAAAACCGGGAATTTTCCCCACATTGCGCAGCGTATTTGTCGCTCCGACGTTGCCGCTGCCCACCGCTCGTATATCGATGCCTTTGACCAGCTTCGCTACGATAAACGCGGTCGGGATCGCGCCAATCAGATAACTTATCGCTGCCCCCAGGAGGATACCCGTCATACGCGGCTCCTTTTTCCACCGCCTGGCCAGCGGGCCCGCGGTGTTTCCCGCGCCGGCTCTGCCGGCTCCTGGCGGCTTGACTTATTTTTTATATTCTTTTTTTCTTTTTTTTTCAGATACAGACGCAGCGGCGCTCCCGCCACGTCGCCGGTTCGCCGGATTTCGTTCTCGAGAAAACGCAGCAATCCCGGCCGCACATACTCCGTCTTGTTCACAATAACCACAAAAGTCAACGGCGCGGTGCCGATTTGACGAATATAATGAATTTTTGCCTGGCCGACGATATTTGCCAAATCCGGATCGCCGGCAAGGCGCTTGACAATGCGCCCGAGGAGCGCCTGGGGGATTTCTTGACATACGGCGTCCCAAGTAGCCAACGCCGCCCGCACTACGGCGGCTACGTTCTTGGCCGTGCGCGCCGAGCAGACGACCAACGTAGACGCGCGCAGAAACGGCGCGCGTTGGGCGATAATTTTCCGGCAATCCGCCGGCGAAAGCGGCGCCACATCATACTTATTCACGGCGATAACACAACCTTTCTGAAATTCCTGAATCGTCTGAAAAATATGCACGTCGTCGGCGAGAATGCCTTCGACCGCGTTAAGCATCATAATGCAAATGTCCGAACGTCGGATCGCTTCAACCGTGCGCGAGCGGGAAAAAATATCGAGCGGTTCGCGGTCTTTACGCTGATGCCTGATGCCGGCAGTGTCAATCAACGTTATCGTTTTACCGTCAAAATGCAGCGTTGTATCGATGCTGTCGCGGGTCGTTCCCGGGGACTCGTCGACGATCACCCGTTCTTCTTCCAAAAGACAAT
>JAMWCB010000073.1 GCA_023819605.1 Candidatus Omnitrophota bacterium | reverse complement strand
TCGCAATCACAAAAAAAGGCTGCGGCAAATCAAACGGCTGTCCGTCAATCGTTACCCGGTGTTCCTGCATGCATTCCAGCAGGCCTGCTTGCGTGCGCGGCGTCGAGCGGTTGATTTCATCGGCCAAGACGACATTGGCGAAAATTGCGCCCAGCCGCGGCTCAAATTCCTGATTCTTCTGATTATAGACGGACACGCCGGTGATGTCCGACGGCAATAGGTCGGGGGTAAACTGTATACGGCGAAATGATGCGTTCAAGGAAGCCGCGACTGTTTTCGCCAAAGTCGTCTTGCCTAAACCCGGGACATCTTCGATTAACACATGCCCTCGGCTGATCAGCGCTGCCACGCACAGACGAATCGTTTTTTCTTTACCGACAATTACCCGATCGATATTCCGGAGTAAGACGTTAATAATCTCACACGCTTCCATCGTTACCTCCCTCGGCCGCCCCTGCCGGTAAATCCACGGTAATGCCGACCGGACAGTGGTCGGAGCCGTGGACGGCATCGCAGATACATGCATCCTTGAGCAACGGCAGCGACGGCTCATCAATAAAAAAATAGTCTATGCGCCAGCCGACATTCCGCTCCCGCGCCCGCGATTTCAGATCCCACCACGTGTACCGGCCGGACTGCTGATTGAACGCGCGGAAACTATCGCAAAATCCCAACTCAATAAAACGATCGATCAACGCGCGCTCCTGCGGCAGAAAACCGGAAACCCCGCTATTTTCTTTCGGGCGCGCCAAATCCCGTTCCTGATGCGCGGTATTGAAATCGCCGCATACAATAATGGTTTTCCCGCCGGCGCGCAGGTGCCGCATTCGCTCCAAAAAATTCCGGTAAAATCCGAGTTTAAACGACAAACGCTCCTCGCCGGATTTCCCGTTGGGGAAATAAATATTGAACAGAACAAAACGCTCATATTCGAGCAGAATCAGCCGCCCCTCGCGGTCCGTCACCGAGCCGCCGTCCCCCCATCCGTAGGCGACGCGCTGAGGTTCCTGCTTGGCAAAAACAGCCACCCCGCTGTACCCCGCGCGTTCAGCGGCATGCCAAAAGGCACGATATCCCGGCGGTTCCCGCACTGCGCCGCTGAGTTGATCCGGCCGGGCTTTGATTTCTTGTACACATAAAAAATCCGGCTGCACCTCAGCCAGCCACCGGCTGAAACCTTTCTTTTCCACCGCGCGGATACCGTTGACATTCCACGAAAGCATCCGTACCGCCGCCATACTCCCCCTCTTAAAAAAATTACGGGAAAAGACGCCGGTTTTCAATGCTGCCATCGCCGGCACGAATCCGCTTCCATATTTCAAATTTCCCGTCGTAGTTTATGCCCCAACACCATGCTTTGTTGAAATGCGGCGTAATCACCAGGTCATAATCGAGCGCGGCAACGCTAACTTTGAAAAAAAACAAAAAAAGACAAGCCGCCGCGCCGAAGAGAATAAGCACAAACCGCACGACCTGAACAATAGACGCCCGGAACGTATATTTAACCACTCGCGCCGCCATCAGATCCCTTTCTCGCGGAATCAAGAATAATTGTCACCGGGCCGTCATTACAGGACTCCACGGACATATCCGCGCCGAAAATACCGCACTGCACCGGGCAACCGTTGGCCGCCGTCGCGGCATTGAACCGTTCCCACAACAAACGCGCCTGCGCTGCAGCAGCCGCCCGCTCAAATCCCGGACGATTGCCGCGGCGCGTATCCGCATACAGGGTAAACTGGGAAACGCTCAGCACCTGTCCCCCAATATCAACCACGGAACGGTTCATTTTCCCCGCTTCATCGGCAAAAATCCGCAGCGCAATCGTTTTTTTTGCCAACGCATCCGCATCCGCGTCCGTATCCTCCGCCCCGACGCCGACCAACACCAATAATCCTTGATTAATTTCCGCGCAACACCGCGCGCCGACGCGCACGCGCGCCCAATTCACCCGTTGCACAAGTACCCGCATTTCACACCTCGCTGCGCCGCGGATTAATCGAAATGATAACGTTGCCGGCACACATTCCGAATCTCCCCGGCGGCATCGGCCGTCAGCACCAAATAAAAACTGCCGTCCAAATGATGCACGGAATCACAAAATTCCGCATCAATGAGCAAAACCTCTTCCTGCGCAGAGCTCAACGATGAAAAAACCGTCACATTCAGGACATCTTCAATTGTTCCGGATACCAGCGACGGTGGATCCAAAAGAATCACGGCATCGAACATCATTCCGATTGCCGTCACATAAGCGCTGCTGACCATACTGCCGATTTCTTTGATCAACGACATACCCAGTTCGGTGCGCAGGCTCATCGGCATGGACTCGTCCATTTGAATCCGGTAGGATAGGTCATTGAGCCGGTAGGCATTCTTTTCATCGAGCAGAAAAATCACTTTGCCGCTCATCCCGGTCGCAATCCGGGAAGATACCGCAACGCCGATTTTATGCAGATTGATTCTTCCGCGCATGGAATTGCCGGAGATAATCGTGGTCGTCGGAACACTCAATTCGATTTTCGTCTTTAAAATCTGCGATAAGGCGATACTGCCGTGCGCGGCGGCGATCATCCCGACTTCCTTGAGAATATCCATTTCTTCGTCCACAAATCCTCCCGCGTGTAGCGCCCTCCGGCACTTGTTGTATTATGCAGCTTGCCCGGGCTACCCGGGGTAGTTTGAACGGCATTGCGCACGCTCATTTTTCCAGCCTGCCGAACCGCGCGGCTTCGCCGCGGCGGCTGGCGAGATTCCCCCGCATACCTGCCGGGGTGTTCAGTGCGTGCGTGAATAACCGTTATTATTCTTTTTCATTGCCGGTTGCCCGCAATCATGACAGCGATTCGATAAGGCTGATCATCGGTAAAAATAAAGAAAGCACGATAACCCCGGTAACCACCCCCATCCCGATAACTAAAATAGGCTCCAGTAACGCGGCTAAGGTATTCGCCGTCAACTCCACTTCGTCCTCATAGGCGTCGGCGATTTTCAAAAGCATTTTTTCCACCGCGCCGCTTTCCTCCCCCACGGAAATCATATCGACCATCAACTGGGGAAAGACATTGGTCTCTTGCAAAACCTGCGCGATAAAACCGCCCTCCCGCACATGATCGTACACGCGCGTAACCGCCTGGCAAACAACCTCATTGTCAACGACGTCCTTCGATAAATCCAACGCGCGGAGTATCGCCACTCCACCGCCGAGCAGAGTAGCCAACGTGCGGGAAAAACGCGCCGCCACGATTTTTTGCAAAAAATCGCCGAGAATGGGAATCTGCAACAGGAAACGGTCGCGGATGAACCGAAACCGGATCGAACGCCGGGCAGCGTGATACGCCGCGACCAATCCGCCGCCGGCGACTATCCCCACATACCAATAATGGCGGACAAAAGCGCTCAACCCAACCATAAACGCGGTCAGCGCCGGCAGTTTCACGCCGGTTGAGTCGAATATTGCGGTAAATTTCGGAATAACGAACGTGATCATGAAAAAAAGGATACCGACCGACACGAACAAAACCAAACAAGGATAAATCAGCGCCGAACGGATGCGCTGAAATAATTTTAAATTTTTTTCCTGAAAATCGGCTAACTGCCGTAAAACAACATCCAGAGCGCCGCCGGTTTCTCCGGCGCGCACGATATTGATATACACTTTCGTAAACGATTTCGGATAATGCCCCAATGCGCCGCTGAGCGTCTCGCCGCTTTCGATCATCGCGACAATATCGGCGATCATCGACTGGATACCGATAAACCGTACTTGACGCTGCAATGTTTCCAGCCCCTTCACCAACGGCAATCCGGCGTCAATTAAAACGGAAAGCTGCCGCGTAAAAATCACTAAATCCGCCGGCGCCAAACGCGGCACGCGGTTCATCCCCCGGCGTAACGCCTGCGCCGCATGCCACAGCGCGATTCGCTTGGAAGGACGTTGTCCGGCCGGCGTGACTTCCAGGACAAACAACCCCATTTTCCCTAATTTTGCGATAGCCTCGTTGAGCGAAGGAGCGTCGATTTGCCCCTGCAATTCTGCTTGTGTTTTATCAATCGCGGAATAATCGAACTGCACGCAATTTCCTCCGCCGGACGGCGCACCGCAGGCGCGGCGCGCGCCGGATCTCAATGGACGGCCATCGTCAATGAATTGTGCAACTCTTCGATACTGGTCAGGCCGGCCGCAACCTTGCGCCGGCCGTCATCCTGCAAGCTGAGCATGCCGTTTTTTATCGCCTGCTGCCGAAGCACGGAGGACGGGGCTCGATCCAGAATCAATGAACGCAGATCTTCTTCAAAAACCAGCAATTCAAATATACCCACGCGGCCGCGATAGCCGGAATTATCGCACTGCGGACAACCGCGCGCGCGATAAAACGTTTTGGCTTCGTACTGGTCGCGGGTAAATCCTGCCGGCTCGACATCAACCGGCAAGGGCACAAACGCTTCGCGGCACTGGCCGCACAACCGCCGCACCAGGCGCTGCGCCAAAACCGCCTCGACCGACGAAGCGATTAAAAACGGCTCAACGCCCATATCGATCAGCCGCGTGACCGCGCTGGCCGCGTCGTTGGTATGCAGTGTCGAAAACACCAAATGGCCGGTCAGCGAAGCGTGAATGGCCATCTGCACGGTTTCCGTATCGCGAATTTCGCCGACCATGATTATATCCGGATCCTGCCGCAGAATATGCCGCAGCGCCAACGGGAAGGTAAAATTAATTTTCGCCTTCACGGAAACCTGGATCAGACCCGGCAGGTCGTATTCGACCGGATCCTCGACCGTGATGATTTTACTGTCGACCCGGTTAATTTCATTCAGCGCCGCGTACTGGGTGGTTGTTTTGCCGCAACCGGTCGGCCCCGTGCTCAAAATAATGCCATAGGTGCGATTGATCAGGCTGCGGAACTGCTGTTTTACTTCCTCGTTAAAGCCGACCTCATCTAAGGAGAGCTGCACCGCCGCCTTGTCCAAAACCCGGATAACCACGCTTTCGCCGAAAATCGTCGGCAACGTGGAAACACGCAAATCAACCATCCGGCCGGCGATACGCACCAGCGCCCGCCCGTCCTGCGGCAGCCGCGTCTCCGCAATATTCATGCTGGACATCACTTTGATCCGAGAGGAAATCGCTAAATGCAGGGACTTCGGCGGAGCGATAATATCGTAGAGAACCCCGTCCAGCCGGAAGCGTATTTTAAAATCATCGGCAAACGGCTCGAAATGGATATCCGAAGCCCGCCGCTGGATCGCCTGCACCAAAATCAGGTTGATCAGCTTCACGATGGGCAACTGCGCGGCCATCTGTTCCAAGTTACCGGCGCTGAGATTTTTTATTTCCTCATCGTCAATCAACTCCGGCATCTTTTGGGAAATCTGGGAAAAAATCTGCTCCACCGTCTCCGCGTCTTCCGGATAATATTTTTTTATCGCCCGGCTGATCGCGGCCTCGGCGGCCACTTTCCCGCGAATGGAAACGTTGACGATAAACCGCAAATCGTCAAAAATCGAAAAATTGAACGGATCGCACGTCGCGACAAACAGCGTGCGGTTTTTCAATTCCAGCGGGATAATATTGTACAGGCGCGCGACCGACCCGGGCACCTTATCCAAAGCGTCCGCCGGAATCGGCCAGCTGTCAAGATCGATGGGTTCCATATTCGACTGCATCCCCAGCGCCCTGACGATATCGAATTCCGTCAAATAGCCGGCGGCCAAAAGGACACGGCCTAACGGCAGTCCATTATCCCGCTGCCGTTCCAACGCCTCTTGCAATTGCGCGCGGGAAATCAACCCGCGCTCGACGAAAATTTCTCCGATCGGTTTATGGCGAAACGATTCCGGTTTGCCCTGCGCACACATTTTCTGCCGCCTATCCTCAACGTCCCTACGCTTTCCCCTGTACTTTCGCCCGCATCTGATCGGGGTCAAACGCTTTGGCGATAGCGTCTTCCGGGCGAATCAAACCCTGCTGATACAACTCGGCCAATGAAACATCAAACGGTTTCATACCATATTTCGCGCCGGTTTGCAAATCCGACAAAAGCCGATAAGTCTTTTTCTCCCGAATAAGATTCTGAATCGAGGAGGTAGAAATCATTATCTCGAACGCGGCCGCCCGTCCCTTGCCGTTGGCTTTCACAATCAACTGTTGCGCAATAACCGCTAAAATCGACGTTGACAATTGTGTGCGAATCTGTTCCTGTTGGTTGGGCGGGAACACGTCGATTATCCGATCAACGGTCGAAGCGGCGCTGGTCGTGTGCAACGTGGCCATAACCAAATGACCGGTTTCCGCCGCAAGAATCGCCGCTTCAATCGTCGCCAAATCGCGCATTTCACCGACGAGAATCACGTCCGGATTCTGCCGCAAACCTTTGACCAGCGCTTCGCTGAAACTCGGCACATCCACACCGAGTTCGCGCTGCGTAATAATTCCTTTTTTATGCGTATGATAATATTCTATCGGGTCTTCGATGGTGATGATATGGCAATCGCGTTCGGCGTTGATAAAATCGGTCATCGTCGCCAGCGTGGTCGTCTTGCCGCTGCCGGTCGGGCCGGTGACCAGAATCAAGCCGCGCGGCCGAAAGAGCAGCTCTTTAACCACCGGCGGCAGGCCGATTTCCTCAAAAGACAGCAGGCGCACCGGAATCAAACGCAAGGTCAGGCCGTAATGGCCTTTTTGTTTAAACACCGAAACGCGGAAGCGGGCAACTTTTTCGAACGCGAAACCGAAATCAACGCCGCCGACTTCCTGAATCCGCCGTTGATTCTCCGTTCCGACGATCGACTTCATCAACAATTCCGTGTCTTCATGCGTCAACGGCGCATAATTCAATGAACGAAGCGCATTATTAATGCGCAATGTCGGCGGCTTTCCCACCGTCAAATGCATATCCGAAGCATTTTCCTTGACGCACAGCTGCAATAATTCACCAATTTCAACCATAACGGCACACCTCCCTTTATCGTCAGCTCTGTTCAATCGATATCATTTTGAGTAATGCGGACCAACTCCTGAAACGTCGTTACCCCCTGTAACACTTTTTGCGTGGCATGTTCTTTGAGCGTCATCATGCCCTCACGGCGCGCCTGCTGACGGATCTGCCCGCCGGCCGCATTTTTGTGAATCAATTCCCGTATCGAATCATCGACCTGCAGCAACTCAAAAATTCCGGTACGCCCCAAATAACCGGTATGCGCACAACCGGCGCACCCCTCTGCCCGATACAATTCCCGGGCCACCGCCGCCGGCTCCAAAATCCGGCGCTCATCTTTCGGCGGATGATACGCTTGCCGGCATTTCAGGCACAGCAAACGAATCAGGCGTTGCGCCAAAACCGACTGCAACGTCGCGGCGACCAAAAAAGGCTCGATGCCCATATCTACCAAACGGGTGACCGCGCCGGGAGCGTCGTTGGTATGCAAGGTGCTGAAAATAAGATGGCCGGTCAAAGCCGACTGCACCGCGATTTGCGCCGTCTCCAAATCGCGAATTTCACCGACCATGATGATGTCCGGCGCCTGGCGCAACATGGAACGCAATATCGCGGAAAACGACAAACCGATATTTTGCCGCACCTGCACCTGATTAATGCCGTTGATTTGATACTCGACCGGATCTTCGGCGGTTAAAATTTTCTTGCGCGCTCGATCGACCCCGTTCAGCACCGCATACAACGTCGTACTTTTTCCGCTGCCGGTCGGCCCCGTCACGAGCACGATTCCATGCGGCGAATCGACAACCCGCCGAAACGCGGCCTGTTGATCGCCGGATAGACCTATTTCTTCGTAACTGAGCGCGCGGCGGTCAAGAATCCGCAGCACAACACTTTCGCCGTGCGCCGCCGGCAGGGTCGAAACACGCAAATCAAACTCCTGGCCTTCTACCGTAGTGCGAATACGGCCGTCCTGCGGCAGACGTTTTTCCGCGATATTCATGCCGGACATCAATTTTAAACGGCTGATGATCGCCGGCTGCAGCCGCCGCTCCGGGGACGGAATTTCCTGCAAAACCCCGTCTATCCGAAACCGTACCCGTAAACGATCCTGCAGCGGTTCGATATGTATATCACTGGCTCGCCGTTGGTAGGCATCGCTGATCAGCTTATTCACGAGTTGAATAACCGGCGCTTCTTCCGCGGACGCCGCCGACGCGGCTTCGTCGTCTTTTTCGCTCACGTATTGGATAGTCTCCGCTTTCCCCTGCGGAAAATATTTGGCAAGCAGCGCATCCATGGAATCCCGCGTAATCAGCATGCCCTCCACGCTCATGCCGAGCACGCGCGAAAAAAACTCCAGGCACAAAAAATTAAGCGGCGTGTCGATGGCCAGCACCAACCGATCCGGCGATAGGCTGAGCGGCATCAGGCGATGGCGCAGAGCAAACGACGGTTCCACGCGCGCCAAGGCCGCCGGCTCCGGCGACAAATCCGCCGCATCGGACACCAGCATGCCGAGCTGTTCTTCGATAATCACACTAATCGTATCATCATAGGAAGCGCCCAAACTATGGAGGATGTCGTCAATCGGCAGGTGGCTTTTCTGCTGCAGCGCGCGCGCCTGTTCAAGGTGCCCGGCAGAAATAATACCTTTGGCGGATAAAAAATCGCTGATGATTTTATAATAATTCAGCATGCCTGACGCTTCGGCAGCGGAAAAAACCGCGCAACACCGCCCTGCCGCCCCTTAAGAAAAACACCGGGCTGCCGACGGACAGCCGCGTTGTTATTGATGCGCTCAGCACGCCGCTGCCTGCACAATTTTCAAAAAACTCTCCGCTTTTAAACTTGCGCCGCCGACCAACGCGCCGTCGACATCCGGCTGTCCAATCAGTGCCGCGCTGTTCTCCGCGGTAACACTGCCGCCATATTGAATGCGCATTGCCGCGCCGGTGTCTTTATCAAAAGCCTTAACCAGCCAATTCCGGATAAACGCGTGCACTTCCTGGGCCTGCGCCGGCGTTGCATTCTGGCCGGTGCCGATCGCCCACACCGGCTCATAGGCGATGACGATTCGCTGCATTTCCGCGCTCTGTAACGATGCGAAACCGCCCCGTAATTGTCCGCTGATCACCTCAAATGTTTTATTCGCCTGGCGTTCCTCCAGACGCTCGCCGACGCAGACAATCGGCGTTAATTCCGCACCCAATGCCGCGCGTATTTTACGATTGACCTGTTCGTCCGTTTCGCGAAAAATATGCCGACGCTCCGAATGGCCGATAATCACGTAGCGGCAATGCGCATCCCGCAACATGTGCGGAGAGATCTCCCCCGTATACGCGCCTTTTTCTTCCCAAAAAACATTTTGCGCGCCCAGGCTCATCGCCGTGCCTTCAATTTCCTGGCCGACGATCGACAGCGTTGTAAACGGCGGACAAACAACAACCTCCACATTAGCGCAATCTTTCAGCCCCAGGCGCAACTCACGCACTAACTCCAGCGCCTCCGGTATCGTCTTATTCATTTTCCAGTTGCCCGCGATTATCCGTCTTCTCATTGATCCCCCTCCTACCAACCCTTGCTTTTAATATCATCACCGGCGCCGTTATTATCCACCTTATCCGGGCCGTTTGACCAAATTCTCACCGGCGGATTAGCCGCGACAACAAACGTATAGTGATAGGCGTTCTTCCACCCGTCGATAACCTGGCCGCCCTGCAAATCTTGCGCGCGAAAATTCATATACGGGCCGTTCCAGGCAGTGTTGCCGGCATGCGCCGCGACATCCGCTAATCCCGTGACCAAATTCGCGTTCCCGGAAGCCGGATAGGTGCCTAAATCATGCTGATACATTTCCAACGCCGACTCTAACCCGGCGATCATCGCTTCTGTCGCCGATGCGCGCGCCCAATCCAAAGCCCAACGCGAGGTAAAGGCGATCAGCGAAATCAGAATAGACAAAATCGCAATCACGACGAGCATTTCGATTAACGTAAATGCTTTTTTTGTCTGCCGCACCGACATCGGATTAGCCACCGGATTGATCCGCGCCTATTCGCGGAACCGCGTTATGATAACTTATCCTGCAAAGCGGCGATTCCCGGCAATGCCAAACCTTCCAAAAATTCCAGGCTCGCGCCGCCGCCGGTTGAAACATGACTAAGCTTATCCGCAACCCCGAACTGCCGGACCGCGGCGGCGGTATCGCCGCCGCCGACCACGGTCATCGCCGGAAGAGCCGCCAGATATTCCGCGATTGCTTTTGTCCCGGCGCAAAACGGCGCCATTTCAAAGACCCCCACCGGGCCGTTCCAAACGATCGTTTTCGCGTTTGCCAATTCCGTCTTAAACAAGGCAACGGATTTCGGCCCGATATCCAATCCCATCCAGCCGTCCGGAACCGTTTCGCCGACCGGCATCGTCTGCGCTTCGGCGCTGAACCTATCCGCAGCCACGTGGTCAACCGGCAATACCACGCGGATCTTCTTTTCTGCGGCTTTGCGCAATATAGTCTGCGCCAACTCCAAACGGTCCGACTCCAACTTCGACGATCCGATCGCTTTTCCCTGCGCCTTCAAAAATGTATACGCCATACCGCCGCCGATCAAAAAACAATCCGTCGTATCCATCAAATGCTCAATCATCTTGATTTTATCCGATACTTTCGCTCCCCCCAGGATAATCGCCAACGGGCGTTCCGGATTTTTTACCACTTTACCCAAATAATTGATTTCTTTTTCCAAAAGAAAACCGGCAAACGACGGCAAATAGTGCGTAATTCCTTCCGTTGAGGCGTGCGCGCGGTGAGCCGTGCCGAAAGCGTCATTAACAAAAACATCGCCCATCCTGGCTAATTTCTGGGCAAAGGACGCATCATTAGCTTCTTCCTCCGCGTAAAAACGTAAATTCTCCAAAATCAGAACTTTTTCAGAAGCGGCGGCAACGTTTTTTTCGGTCAGTTCGCCGACGCAATCGTCAAGGCTTTTTACCGGGATGCCCAACAGCTCGGATAAGCGCTGCCCGACCGGCCGCAAACGCATACTTTCAACCGGCTTTCCTTTTGGCCGCCCCAAATGACTCATGAGCACCACCTTCGCCGCGTTCTGGGACAAACAGTACCGAATCGTCGGCAAAGATTCGACAATCCGCAAATCATCGGTTATTTGCTGACGCTCATCCAACGGCACGTTAAAATCCGCGCGAATCAAAACACGTTTACCGGACAAGGCCACATCTTTAATTGTCTTTTTATTCATTACACCGCTCCTCTGGTTTGTCAGCTTCGACCGCCTATCCGTTGCCGACGCGGCAGGCGGAACATATTTTTACAAAAATTTTTTACGCTCTCGGGCTGAGTATTCCGCGAATTCTTTACGGTGGACCGTCCCGTCCCGCGGCCGAACGAGCACCATTATATCATCGCCGCTGAATCGGCGCAACCAGAAGATTCCGCGGGGAATCTGCCGCTCATGCCCCCGTATCCTTGCTGGCCCGTCCGCAGACGCGCAAAAAACGCACGTTTACCCGAACCGCCGCCGCATGACCTCGCGGCGCAGCACTTGAGCGGCCTTTCGGACGGATAGCGGAGCGGCCCAGTCAACGATCCGGGTTACAGCACCACTTTTTTCGACAACATCATTTCCGCCCGGCGAAGCGCCGGATTCGTTCTGCTTGCCGGGCTCAGCGTTATCGCGTTGATCCGGATCAATTCCGGCGCGTTTTCCAAAGCGTGCATGAACGATACGATATATTCCATCTCCCCCTCACAGGCGACGGACACCCGGAACGTGCGCACCGCCCCTTCGGTCTGAATACCCGCGGGCTTTAAATTGGTCAACGATACCCCTTCCGCGGCAGCCATTGTTTCAATCATGCGCAAAAGCTCCGATGTTTGCGTTTCATCGGAAACGGCCCGCACGGAAAAATCCGCAAATTTTTTTTCCTCCCGCTCGATCCGCTGCCGCTGCTGCAAAATTCGACTCTGCACCTCCCGCTCCACCTGCGCCTGGGCGATATGCGC